>CAYXOE010000008.1:15411-19909 GCA_964466855.1 Candidatus Woesearchaeota archaeon | reverse complement strand
CTTGAGTCCCGCGCGTTTGACCACTTCGCTATCCCTGCATATAGACAACCTAACGGTTTTCTTTATAATATTTTCCCTTAAGTAACTCTTAAGGCTAATAATCAATGCTAGAAGACTAATTAAATTTTTTTAGAAACAAATTCCAAATCCTTCTCTAATGCTGAAATGGCCCTTTTGAAAATTTCAGAGACTTCAATTTGCCCGAAACTTTCTATTGTGATTATAAGCTCATTTCTTGGGATTATTTCAAGTTTTTTTCCTTCCTGCCTGCAAAGCTCTTCGCAGATATCGCTAATTTCTTTTCTTTGATTATCCACAACAACGATATTTTTTCCCTCTTTTTTAATTTCATTTGGAATAATCTCTTTTAATTTATCGTACAATTCGTCATCCATTCTCAGCTCAACTACGTGTCTGTAAAACATTAATCCCGGCGAGAATTTTGAATGCTCGTTGCCTTTTCCTGTTTTTGCATAAGCAACAATTTGCAATTCTCCTTCTTCACCAAGAGAAGTTATTGGAATTTTATCGTAAACTATTCCAAAAGCACCTTTTAAATTGCCAGAATAAACCATTCCTTCGCCTTTCACATTAAGCTTCATTTCCATCTCTGTTTTTTCAGAAACACTTTTGTCCATTTTGAGAGGAATTAACCCAATTCTGTGAGCTATTGTTTCATCATACAACGGAGAATCATTTTTGAAAATTTCAACTTCGTTAATGGCGAGAACAGGAACCTGATTTATATAGCGTCTTATCGCATTTGCCAAGCTTTCGTTTATTTCCGCTTTGAACGTTATTTGATTTTCCCGCTTGTCTATTATTTCCATTTTAATCAAAATTTCAGATGACTTTTAAACTCTTCTGCCTTTAATTTAGCTCGTCTAAATTTGGCACTCATACTCTTCTGCCTCTTCTTCCTCCTTTTTTCTTTGGACCGCCATGGGGTATCCTTGTTACGTCAAGAATGTTTAAAATTTTGAATCCCGAGCGCGAGAGGCTTTTAATTATCGCATGTGCTCCCGGACCCGGAGTTGGATTTCCTGTCTGCGCTCTTATCCTGATATACAAGGATTTTATTCCAAGGGGTTCAATTTCCTCTGAAACTCTTTTTGCAATGAACATAGCTATTGTTGGATTTGCCTTTAATCTTGCATGCTTTGTAACCATTCCTCCGCTGACTTTTGACAATGTTCGCCCTGACATGTCTGTAACATGGACAAGGGTATTATTAAAAGAAGTATAAATATGGACAACAGCTTCTATCTCTTTTTTTCTTTTCTCCGGCTTCATTTCTTCAATTTCTGGCTTCCCCATCATTGATTCTGCAATTTCATTCTCCATTTTCTTTTTTTGCTAATTTTATTTTTGGCTTTCCTCCCTTTAAAGAAATTTTATTTTCAGATTCAATAGAAACAACATACGACGGGCTGTTTACAATTTCTCCATTAACAAGAATCTTTTTATGAATGACAAATTGCCGCGCTGCTTTTATCGTCGGAGCGAGTCCTTTGGTCGAAACAAGAGTCTGCAATCTTCTTTTCATATAGTCTTCTTTATTCAAAGACAAAACATCTGCAATTGAATGAACATTCAAGCCAATTTTTCTCAGTCTTTTGAAAAAAGCTTCCTTCTCCTCTTCAGATGCAGAAATTAAATTCTTCGCTTTTTCTCTTATTACATTAACTCTGGCTTCTGCTTTCCAAATTTCTCTTTTATTTTTAAGGCCGAACTTTTCAATTATCGGCGCTTCTTCTTCAATTCTTCTTTTATCATACGGCCTTTTTGGGCGCGAATAAGATTTATGCTTTCTTTTCATTTTTTTTCTTCTTTATCCCTACTCCTCTGCTTCTGTTTCTCCTGAAGTTTGCTTTAGTTCTTTGCCCTCTTAAAGGCAATCCGAGAGTGTGTCTTATTCCTCTGTACGTTTTAATTTGCTTCAATCTTTTAATATCAAATTCTTTTGTTAAATCCAAGTCCGTCCCGGTCAAATGCCGGTTTGCTCCTGTTTCTCTATCATGCTGCCTGTTCATAAAAAAATGCGGCAATTTTGGATTCCTGACAAAATCTGAGATTTTTTTTATTTCCTCTTCCGAAAGAGAACCGATTTTTTTATTCCTGCCAATTCCTAAAATTGTGCAGACAGCATTTGAAAAACTCCAAGAAATTCCTTTTATAGTCGCCAATCCAGCATAAACAGTCATATTTCCTTCTATGTCTTTTGACAAAATTCTTACAATTCTTTCTGTTTCTTGTTTTGTTTCCATTACGAATTCCTATTCTGAATTTGAAAGATTCTGTTTTTCATTTAATGTATAAATAAATTATATCTTTCCCTATCTATAAGCTCTTTAAAAATTCTTCTCTCAATTGCTTTTTCAGGATCAGGAAGATTTGGAATTCTTTTCCTTATATCATCAAAAGAATCAAACAATTTTTCCTGCCTTTCCTGAAGAATATCATGCATATGCTTTTTTCCAAGTCCCGGAAGAAATTCAAGCTGATGAACTCTTTTGTTTATAGCTTCTGATTTGTTGAAAAAATCAACAAACTCGTTTTCTCTTTCCTTGACAACTTTTTTTATAAATTCCTCCAATTGGGTTTTCGCTGATTCTGTAATTTTCTCGCGGGGGAGGCGGCCAAGAATATAGTATACCTTGTCTCTTTTTCCTTCGCCAATATAAACCCTTTCCCCTATTTCAAAAGAAACTCCTCGGCGGGGAACAAGTTCCAAAAGAGTAAGATTTTTCTCTCCTATAGCCTGCACTATCGGAATCATTTTTCTTTCCAAAGGGTATCCGTTCGGTAAATAATCCAAGACTATCGCGTATTCTTCTTTTTCCATTTTCTTTATTTGATAAATTCTTTAACTGCTCCAAGTATTTGTTGTATTTCATTTTCATCCAAATTGATGTCAATAAAAATTTTATTTAAATCTTCATCTGTTTCAGGCAGAATATCAATTATTTTTGAGATGTGCTCTGATTTCATTTTCATAAATCCTAATAATTCCAATTTTTCTCTTAATGCCTTTGCTTTTTTCAAATCCATTTTTGCAAATTTTTTTATGAATTTGTTCAATTCCGCAGAATTATCATTATCTTTGGTATATTCTTCTGCTTCAACCATGCTTAATGCAATTCTGTTTCTTATCATTTTGCAATCTTTCTTAAATGAACAGGTTCAATCAAAAATTTCTTTTTCTTATTTTGGGTGAAAATTTCAATTATATATGAATTTCCTCTCTTGCCAATTATAATCCCTGTTGAACCATGCAGTCTCAGGGGAAATCTTGAGTCAACAGAGGGTTCTTTCACGATGGCAACTGAATCTCCGTCGTTAAACTCATGAAAGAGCCTGCTAAGCCCCGGCTTCCCATAACTTTGAATTCGTTTTCTTTTACCCATAATTTACCCACAAATATATTATTTAAAAAGCTATTTATTAAAAGAATTATTTGAATTTTTTTCCGGTGCCGTCTAAAAGTTCTGGTTTCATTGGCTCCAAATCGCCCTTGTCGCGGGCTTCGTCTGTACTTTTTTTTATTGCATCAAACATTTTTTTGCCCCAGACTTTTTCACCGCATCTGTCGCAAATTTCCATGGAGCGGTTATCTTTAATGTCTGAATGGCAATAAACACATTTCCTCATTTTTCACCTTGATTATTTGTAAAAAGGAAATTAGTTTTTAAAGATTTGTATTATAAGTTTATAGGAATGTTTAAAAAGTATTTCCCAGCAATAATAATATGATAATACCTGTAAGATGTTTTTCATGCGGAAAACCGATAGGACATTTGTGGGAAGAATACAAAAAAAGAGTTGCGAGCGGAGAAAAATCAGGAAAAGTCTTGGATGAACTCGAACTTGAGAGATATTGCTGCCGTTCTGTTTTTTTGGGACAGACAGATTTAATCGAATTAGTTGGAAAATTTAAGAAAGCTTAATCTATATTTCATAAACCTTAAAAATAAGTTATACTCTGATTCTCAATGAGAGTTTTAGATATGATTGTTAAAATACCCGAAAAAATTGTTATAGCTACTGAAAGATTTTTTGAATATTCTTTTATGCTATATCTAAGTCAAGGTAATAAAAATTATGAATCACAGTCAGATTTGCAAAGCGGATATAATCTAAAAAAGAAGAAGACAGCTTAATGACTTAGCTTCTTTTAGAAACTATAACCATTAACATAAAAGGCTTAACTTCTGGGTTCGGAATGAGACCAGGTGTTTCCCATTTATTATGGCCGTCTTCGAAAATTCTTGTAGATATATATTTATAAAACTTTTTATATAGAGATTATATGGCAGATAAAATCCTACGGATTTTGTCAGCTCCAATTTGCAAGCAAATGCGGGGGTGCCGGAGCGGTCAAACGGGCAACGCTAAGGCGAGGAACGTTCGCGAGAGAAATCTTAATCGATATGCGAGCGAGCTTCCGAGAAACGTTGTGGCTTAGTGCCTGCGCAGGTTCGAATCCTGTCTCCCGCAT
>CAYXOE010000008.1:0-15311 GCA_964466855.1 Candidatus Woesearchaeota archaeon | reverse complement strand
TTATAGCTGGGCAACAAAAGAAGAATATAGAAACCTGGACTTGGAGGGTTCTGATCTCCGCCTCGGGATTCTTTGTATGCAAGATATAAAAGATTTGGACTTAATTTTTACGCTTAGAGAAATGGATAATGAAATTAACGGTTCATTTAGAAGCAATAAATTTGATACAACAATTTATTCAACGGCTTTTGGAGGAGGCGGGCACAAAGGGGCATCTGCATTTAAATTAAAAAAAATGAATATGAAAAAAGCAATCGAGCAAGTACTTAAAATTATAAAAGAAAGGGGATTTGTCGAGACAAACAATAATAACCTTTAAATAGCATATAATCCAAAGTTTTTTATCTGCGAGCGCAAGCGATAGTAGAGATAATTCTCTATTATTATAACATGAAATCAAAAACGAAAATAGGCAAACAATTGCAAAAAAAAAGAAATCCTGAGTTAGTTGAAACCATAATCGAAGCCAAAAAAAATGACAAATGGAAAAAGATTGCTGAAATTTTATCTTCGCCACGAAAAAATAAAATTGAAAAAAATCTGGAGGAGATAAATTACAAAACAAAAGACGGAGAAACGCTTGTTATCCCGGGCAAAGTTTTGTCATTAGGCAGCTTGGGAAAAAAAATAAAAATTGCGGCGCTGGGTTTTTCAGAAAGTGCGAGGGAGAAAATATTAAAATCAGACAGTAAAATTTCAACGATATTGGATGAAATTAAAAAAAATCCAAACGCAGAGGGCGTTAAAATTTTAGATAAATGAAAATCATAGACGGAAGAGGAATTGCTTTGGGAAGGCTTGCGAGTTATGCTGCAAAGGAAGCGCTTAAGGGGGAAGAAATCAGAATAATAAATTGCGGGGACATAATCATAACAGGAAACAAAAGAAATATCCTTGAAAATTTTGAATCCCAAAGGAAAAGAGTCGGAAGTACGCAAAAGGGCCCAAAATTCTCTAGAGATATCGATAAAATTGTAAAAAGAGCGATAAGGGGCATGCTTCCCGAACACAGAAAAGGAAGGGGGCGAATAGCTTATAAAAAAATCCTATGCTATGTTGGAATACCAAAAGAATTTGAAAATTCAAAAATTGAAAAATTAGAAAAAAGAAAAGAAATGAAAGCGTATAAACTTGGAGATTTATTTGAATGAACGCCAAAATAATAACTTCTGGAAAAAGGAAATCTGCTGTTGCACGGGCAGTTATAATAGAAGGCAACGGTAATATAAAAATAAACAACAAAAGCTACAAAACATTGCAATATTTTGATAGATTAAGAATTGAGGAACCAATAAGATTAGCGCAAGAAATTCTTGGAAAGGTTGATTTTGATGTTTCAATAAACGTTTGGGGGGGTGGCGAGAAGGGGCAGATAGAAGCGTCGCGATTGGCATTATCTAGGGCAATTTCAGAATTTGAAAAGTCTAAGGAATTGACAGAAGCGATGGATAATTATGATAGAAATCTTCTTGTTGCCGATGTTAGAAGGAAAGAAGCGAGAAAACCCGGTGATTCTAAGGCGAGAGCAAAAAGACAGGCGTCCAAGAGATGATTAATTAATCCCTAGTTTTTTTAAATCATTAATTAATTGTTTATTATTTTTGTAAAGTATTGATTTTATTCCTAATCTTTTTGGAGCAATTAAATTCCATTTTTGATTATCGGTGAAAACAACCTGCTTTGGCTTCAAATGTAATCTTCTCAAGGCGATTTTGAAAATGCGTGGGTCAATTTTTCTTACGCCGGCATCGCAAGAGGTTATAATACTGTTGAATTTTGTGTACTTCCTGTCAAGAAGTACTTCTTTTGCAACAGGCCATATATCTGAGATAATTGAAATTTTATATCCTGTTTTTTTTAATTTTAGCGCGAAATTGTAAAGTTTTTTGTTTCTTCTGAAATTTTTTTTATAGACGTTAAAATAAATTCTTTCTAGTTTTTTGGGATTTGTATCCAAATCTTTTGCCATCATTTTCAATGCTTCATGCTTTGAAATTCTGCCGAGCATTGCATCTGAATAATAAGTATCAATTGAATCAAAATATTGATCCAAAGGCAATTTTAATTTTCTCGCAACAGCCTTGTGAACACCATCATTCAACTCAAAACTTTTTCCGACAGAAAGCACGCCGCCCAAATCGAAAAAAACAGCTTTGAACCTCTTCATAAAAGATTTATTGAAAAATTGTTTAAATAGGTTTTCTTTTTTATTTTCTCGGAGGTGCTGAACCGCGATTCTGCTTCATCAGTTCCCTTTGGTTTAGAAAAACAAGAATTATTGCTCCTATGAGAAATGCCCAATTGACAGTAAAAGTCAGAATAATGAATGCAATTGCCAAAAGAGAATAAATCATAACCTTTGGATTTTTGATTTTCATTTTATCTGTAATTTTTCCAATTTATTTTGAACATGATTAAACAATGTTGACGAAATAAGCGGCTGATGGTTTCCCTGATGTATCTGGCCGTCAAACTTTATTTTTCCTAGATAAGCCTGATTTTTTAATATTTTTTTAAGTCCGTTGACTGAAAAATGATATTTTTTTGCTAATTGAGTTAAAGAAATATTGTTATTAAGAAATTCCTGAAAAACTTCCTGGACTTGAAAAGAATTTTGAGTTTGAACTAGTTTTTTGTCAACTATTTGATAGCCCCATGGAGCCCGTGTTATTGGGTTTCCATCGCGAGCTTTTTTGTCCATTGAGAATTTGGTTCTGTCTCCAGTCACATTTCTTTCAAATTCCGCAAAGGCAGAAATAATATGAAACATCAATTTTCCAGAAGCGCTTGTAGTTTCTATTTTGTCCTGCAAAGAAATGAAATCTACATTCCATTCCTTGAGTTTTTCAATTGTTTCTATCAAATCCCTTAAGCTCCTTGAAAATCTATCTAGTTTGTAAATGAATATTGCTTGAAATTTCTTTTGTTCTGCATCTTTCAACAATTGAAGCATTTCCGGCCTTCCCTTAATGTCTTTTGCTGATTTTCCTTCATCTTTATAAATTTTAAGAATTTCATAGCCAAGAGCAGAGGCATAATTTTTCAGGGCCTCTTCTTGCGCTGAAAGAGAAATTCCGTGCCGCGCTTGTTCTTCTGTTGAAACACGAATATAAATTGCAGCTAGAGGTTTATTTGATGTCATATTCTCTAATTTAATATGCACTAAGGTTTAAAAATTTATAGTTCACGTGCTTCAAGGGTGCCCTAAGTGCGTTTTTATATAGAAATTTTGAATTTTCAAATTCTCAATGCTTATAAAGCAAAAATTCTATTAATAATTAGAAATCTTTACATTCACTATTTTTTACGAATCATGTACTTAGGATATCTTAGTGCAATAAAATAAAATTGAGAGAAAAAGTTAGAAAAATAAAAAGAAAAAAGATTGGGGTTTATCTTCGGCGCTTTTTGCTGTAATTTCTTACGAGTTTGGATATACCCACAGCAAGCACAAGAAGCGTTAGGATCCATTGTACCCATGAATCACTCCAGCTAAATGGGACCCCGGGAATAAGACCAAGAAGCATGAGTAAACCGATTATGGTAACAAGCCATGCTGTTAATTTTGCCATGTTTCACCTCCGCAATAAGCAGGAATACAGATATTATAAAGTTTTCTTAAAATTATTTTATTAACTTAGGTTGGCTTTGTTCATAGAGCAAATTGCTAAAAAATAAAAACAAGCTTTAAGAAAAACAATAAATTTCAAGATTATAGTCGATAATTTACGATTCTATGTTCATTTTTTAATTTCAATTCATGGAAAAAAAATTCTTATAACAAAGAATAAACTAAATGCTGTTGTTGGTTGTTTAAACAGCCTGTTTGCCATTAAAAATAATGCTTTTTTGGAAAAAAATTAATAAAAATATATGATAAATTTATTTAATTAAAATAAAAAATTTATTAGATTCACGACGAAAGATTTTTAAATTTAAAATTAATTAATTAATTATGTTCTGGTTTTCAAGAAAAAAAGAGATCGAAAATTTGAAAAGGGATGCGAAGAGCAGTTTTGATTCTGTAAAAAAAGATATTAACTCTATTAACGGCTGGATAAATTTTTTAGAATCAGAGAAAAACAATCATAAAAAGCACATTGAAGATATAAAAGAGGATTTATCGTCGATAAAAGAAGAAATCGAGAATCTAAAAAACATCATTTCTTTCATGGGTGAATTAAAAGTAAATCAAGCACCTAAAATGCATAAACAGCTGTTTAATAAACAAACAGCTGTTTATCCTGTTCAAACAGCTGTTCAAACAGCTGTTCAAACACCAAATTTGAGCTCTTTTTCAATAACTGAGAGAGCAATAATTTGGATATTACTCAATACAGAAATGAAATTGAGCTATGATGATATAGCAGCAATACTTGGAAAAGAAAGATCAACTATAAGAGGACAAATAAATGCAATAAGGCAAAAAAGCGGGATATTGGAAGAAAAAATAGAAAAGAATGGTAAAAAGAGAGTGTTTATACCTGAAGGGATAAGAGAAAAAATGCTAAAACGTGCAAAAGTGAGAATTGATAAAGAAAGAAAATAAAGAAGAATAAACAAAAAGAGAAAGAAAAAAATAAAAGAAAATCCAAAAGTAAGGATTGAATTCAAAAATAAAAGAATTTTGATAAAGATATTCGGTGTAAGGAATAATTATAATTAGAGTTCTCTAAGCTGTAAAATTGTATTTAGAGAGGCAATTTTTTTCAAATTTGGGGAGATTGAAAGAAGAATATTTTTATTTTTTATCTTTGTTTTATCGACGGGAATTCCTTTTTTCATTAATTTTCCGATGTAATCTCTTACAGAACTTTCGCTTAAATTTAATTTTTGAGAAAGAGTCTTATAATCACAATTTATCCCATTTTCATCAAACTGATATAAAATTGAAAACACAAGAAATTCCTGCTCGGTGAGATCTTTAAATTTCAAGCGAATTTCTTTCTTTATATTATCGAGAGAATTTAAGATTTCCAAAGCATTTTCCATTGAATTTTTATTTATTTTTATTTGTTGGTCTGTCTGTTTGTCTGTCTGTTTGTCTGTTGGAACCCCTTCATTTCCAGTGGAAATATGCAAAATTTGAGTTTTTAGAGCATTAAAGGGGGGATTATCTGTTGGAATACTTTGTGAATTTAATGATTTTTGGATGTTGTGTGTTGGAATATATTTAAACATTAAATCTTGAATTTCTTTAATTTCAAAGCTTAATTTAGCAATTTCTTGCTTTAAAGATTCAATATCTTCTTTTACTTTCCTGAAAGCGTCTTTAATTTGATCCATTAAAAATACATAAAGTTTAAGTATAAAAATTTATAGATGTTTCTTATAAGCTTCATAAGCTTTATCACTTAATTTCCATCTTGCTCTTTTTTTATAGGGATTTCCTTGAGGATTTTTTTTGATTTCAACAACAAGTTCTTTCTTTTTCAAATCAAGAAGAATATCCTTTACAAATTCTTCATCACGAGCGATTTCCCTAGCTATATGAAAAGTAAACAACAATTTTGGTGATGATTGGAATAATAATGCGAGAATCTGTTCTGAGATTTTTTCTCTTTTTTCATTGGAAATTTTCATGTAAGAAAGAGAATTATTGATTTTAAAATACTTCTTATTTCTGCTCTTCCTTTTGAATAGCTGGCATAGGTATATGGGGAGGAAGATTCATTTCATCTTCAAGTTCCAATGCCTTTAGGTTTGATTTTCTGAGAATTATATTGAATATGAATATTCTGAAATCCTCTGGCATTTCTTTGTCTTTCCAGGATTTGAGAATTTCTTTTGCTATTTTAGGCTCTACTTCCAAAAGAATATCGCCTGAAAAACTTAATTTTGCATAATCCGGATCATAATTGACAAAATAAGTGAATTTGACGCCGACAAGCTCGTCTTTCGGCTTTAATATGTCTGTCGGCTTTACAGAAACAATATCTGAAATATCGATGTTAACGTTGACTTTGACTCCCTCAAGATTGGTTGAAGGCAGCTTTTCAACATTTATTTTCTTAAAGCTAAAACCTATTGCTCGCATAATAATGATTAAATTTTATGTTTTTTAAAGTTTTGTGTATAAAAGAATTAAACCAGATCTTCTTCAGAAACAATCACAAAATCGCCTATTGCAATTATTGAATTGAATGGAACCAGTAAATCGTTATTGTTTGCCCTCTCTAAATTAAGATTTCTTGTATAGGGTGTTGAATCCCGGATAATAACATTAATTAATTCTCCCGAACGGGTTTCAAAAGTGATATCTTTGACAAATCCAAGCCTTTTTCCCTCTTTTGTCACAATCATTTTCCCGACAATACTGCCAAAAGGATTTTTTTCTTGCATGATGAAATTAAAAGTAAATAATATATAAACTTTTCTATGAATGAGTATATTTTTTCGAATATTATATAATATTTTGTTTTGAAAAAAGAATCTGTTAAAAGATAGACTCTGACTCCTTGATTTCTTGTAGAAGTGTTTAAAAAGAAATTTTCAGTTTTTTATTTTTATTATTTGTTTTAAAAAATATATATAGTGTAGTATAATAATCAAAGATTATATATAATATTATCTTTTTTGTCATTCTATCTTTGAATAGTATATTAATAAAAAAGAATATATGCATTTTTCCTTTTTCCATAAGAAATCACGGTGTCCTCCTTTTTTAGTAGTTATAATGTTTTATATAATATCTCATTTTTTATCGTATATAAATTCATCAGAACTAAAAATTCCATTGGAAATAAAAGTGTGACATATGGCTCTTGAACTTGATAAAATTTTTGATTCCTTTGGCAAGAATAATATTTTCAAAGACAAGACATTTTTGCAGATAAATTATCAGCCTGAAGAAATTCCTCACAGGGAAGAACAAATAAACCAAATTGCATCCATTTTAGCGCCGATATTACGGGGAGAGAAAAGCAGCAATCTTTTTCTTTATGGAAAAACAGGCACGGGAAAGACTCTTTCTATCCAATATGTAAGAGATGAATTATTAAAAAGAGCAATAAAAAATGATGCTTTCAGATTAAGAATCGAATATTTGAACTGCAAATTGCGAAAGGTTTCAGATACCGAATACAGGATCCTTGCGGAATTGATAAAAAAACTCGGAAGCGATGTTCCTGATACAGGGCTCCCGACAGAAGCTGTTTATAGCAAATTCATCAAAATAATTGATTCTGAAAAGCAATTGGTAGTCCTTATCCTGGATGAAATTGACCAGGCCGTCAAGAAAATTTCAAGTGATTTTTTATACAATTTGACGAGACTGAACTCTGAGCTTTCAAAAACACAAATATGCATTGTGGGCATCAGCAATAATCTTACTTTTTTAGATGAATTAGATCCAAGAGTAAGAAGCTCTCTTTCAGAAGAGGAAGTTGTTTTTCCTCCCTATAATGCACTTCAGCTGCAGGATATTTTGAAAAAAAGAGCCCAATTTGCATTCAAAGAAAACGTTTTGCAGGATGGTGTTGTTGCCAAATGTGCTGCTTTTGCTGCGCGCGAGCATGGGGATGCGAGGCGCGCGCTTGATTTGCTGAGGGTTGCGGGAGAACTGGCAGAAAGAGACAATTCAAACAAAATTTTATTGAAGCACATTGATGAAGCAAACAACAAAATAGAGAAAGACAAAATAATTGACGTTATCTCCTCGGAGCCAAAGCAGTTCCAATATGTTTTAAATTCAATAATTTCTCTTTCAGAGCAGCGAAACAAGAAAGGCAAAGAGCCGATTTTTACAGGGGATGTTTACAATCATTACAAAGATTCTGTAAGAAACAAGATGGAAGTTTTAACTCAGAGGAGAGTCAGCGATATTATTCAGGAATTTGACATGCTTGGAATCATCAACGTAAGGGTCATCTCAAAAGGAAGAGGGGGGCGGATGAGGGAAATTAAACTTGCCATTACGAACGACGTCATTGAAAAAGCAAAAGAGATCATAAAAGATTCTTTGCAGTTTTTATATTGATAAAATGGACCAGAAAGAAATATTGAAATTTTGCTTAGAGAAGGGAATATTGCTTGATAAGGATGTTCTAAATATGATTAGCGAGGCAGCTGATATGGATTCTGCAAGGCTGATGATTGAAAAAATTCAAGAGAGCACGCATCAGAAAATAATTACGAAGAAAATTTTTGCAGAAAGCGTAAGGCAATTTATTCCGGAGATGCCCGAAGACAGTCAAAGGAGCCTTGAAAAATTGAAGATTAGGCTGCTTGAACTGGAAATTTCAAAAGAAATCGTTCCAGTAAAAATAGAAATAAAGGAGGCGCGGGATTTTGCGGTCAACACTTTTTCGTTCCCAACAAGTTCAAATAAAAAAATAGAAGTGGATAATTTCACCAATTTTTTCAGAAGCAGATTTTTGAAATTGAAAGCAATTTTACAATCCCATCAGAATTTAAAGAATTTAGTTTCAATAAACAAAATTCCAAATGACAGGCAGAATTTCTCAATAATCGGAATAGTGTCTAACAAGAGAATTACAAAAAACAAAAATATCCTCCTAGAAGTTGAAGACTTTACCGGAAGCATAAGAGTTTTGATAAACCAAAACAAAAAGGAACTTTATAAAAAAGCAGAAGAAATAACTCTTGATTCTGTTATGGGGTTTTCGGGAACAGGGAATAAGGAAATAATCTTTGCAAACGACGTTGTTTTCCCGGATTCTGCCCTGCCTGAAAAAAAGAAATCACCTGTTGAAGAATACGCGCTTTTTATTAGTGACATTCAATTTGGAAACCGGTTATTTTTCAAGGACAAATTTATAAAATTTATTGATTATCTTAACGGGAAAATTCCAAACACTCCTGAGATTGCAAAAATAAAATATCTTTTTATTTTGGGCGACATTGTCGACGGAATAGGGGTTTATCCGGAGCAGGAGAGAGATTTGGAAATAAAAGATTTGGAAGAACAATACAAAGGAATTGCAGAGATTATTAAAGCAATAAGAAAAGATATTACAATCATAATTTCACCTGGAAACCATGACGGCGTTCGCCTGATGGAGCCGCAGCCGACTTTTGACAAAAAATATGCATCTGCTCTTTATGATATTGAAAATGTTTTGCTTTTGACGAATCCCTGTTATGTCAATATTGGGCAAAAGAATGGATTTTCAGGATTTGATGTTTTAATTTATCATGGGTTTTCATATCCTTATTATGCAGACGCGATTCCCTCCCTGATTCAAGCTGATGCAATAAATGCCCCCGATAAAATAATGGCTTATTTGCTAAAGAACAGGCATCTTGCACCGACGCACACATCAACACAATATTTTCCATTTGATGAAGATCCGCTTGTAATTGAAAAAGTTCCCGACGTTTTTGTTTCGGGGCATCTTCACAAAACATCTGTTTCTTTTTATAATAACACGCTTCTTGTTTCGTGCTCATCGTGGGAAGCAATGAGCGATTATCAGGAAAAGATGGGGAATCAGCCTGATTTCTGCAAAGTTCCTATTTTAAACTTGAAGACGGGGGTAATCAAGATTCTTGATTTTGAATGATATGAAAACCGCTTTGGAAATAATAAGTGATTCGCCGGTTCTATGCATCGATGCTGATGATACGACTAATAATTATTTTCTTGTTTTTATTGAATGGCATAACGCTGTTTACAGAACCTCTTTTATCGTTGATGACTTTTGGACTCGCAAGTTCCATTTAGTTTTGGGCTGCAATGGCGAAGAAGCGAAAAGGCGAGTTGACGAATTTCAACATTCTAACTATTTTAAGAAAATTATGCCTCTTGAAGGAGCTGTTGACGCAGTTAATCTTTTACATGATTTGGGAAAGAAATTATATATTGTAACAGCCCGAGACAATAAATTAATGCAAGAAACAGCAACATTTTATGATAAATATTTTCCTGGAAAACTTCAAGAAATTATCCATTCCTCAAACAGTCACACCGGAAAAGCAAATTCAGGAAAAACAAAAAGCGAAATTTGTGATTTTCTTGGAGGGGCAACTTTAATTGATGATGATTTGGATTATCTTTTTCCGGGAGCAATATTGTTTGGAAATTATAAATGGCAAAAAGATGCCGATGCGTTGTCTATTCCAAGATTAAAAGATTGGAGCGAGTTATAATGCAAACTGAAAAATATTTCAAAGATTTTGAAAAAGAAATAAAAAAAGTTTATGCTGTTGCAGAAATTGCCCGAGCAAAAGGCCTGGACCCCGTCGACAAAGTTGAAATCCCTCTTGCGAAAACAATGGCTGAAAAATGCGTTGGATTAATTTCAACAATCTATCCCCAAATGGGAGGTTCTGGAATTGACAAAAGAATTTTGGAATTGGAAAAAGAATACGGGAAATTGGACACGGCTGTTGCATTCAAAATTGCAGAAGAGGTTGCAAAACAGAAATTCTGCCAATTTTCAAGCTTGATTGAAGCAATTGAAGCAGGGATAAGAATTGGTTTTGCTTATGCAACTCTTGGCGTTGTATCATCACCAATCGAGGGATTTACCGGATTGAAACTCTTCAAAACAAAAGAGGGCAAAGAATATTTTGCAGCGTATTTTTCAGGTCCGATAAGAAGTGCAGGGACAACTGCGTCATGTGTCGTTCTTATGCTGATTGATTATCTGAGGGAATTATTCGGATATGCAAAATATGACCCTGTGGAGGATGAGGTAAAAAGATATGTTATTGAAAATCATGATTATCATGAAAGAATTTCAAATCTGCAGTATATGCCCACTGATGAAGAAATAGAATTTCTCGCAAAAAATATCCCCCTACAAATTGCAGGCGAACCGACCGAAAATAAAGAAGTTTCTAATTATAAAAATCTGCCCCGAATTGATACAAATTACATTCGGGGAGGAATGTGCCTGATTTTTTCAGAAGGACTTGCACAAAAAGCTGCGAAGGGATTCAGGCTCCTGAAAGGACTGAAAAACCGAGGTTTTGTTTCAACAGGTTTTGATTTTTTGAAAGATTATATTGAGCTTCATGAAAAAAGAAATGCAATTGTCGAAGTTAAATCAGAAGAAGACAAGAGGCCGACTTATATAAAAGATTTGGTTGCAGGCAGGCCTGTATTTGGGCATCCATCGAGAAGCGGCGCTTTCAGATTCAGATATGGAAGAGGGAGGGCAAGCGGATTTTCAGCAGCGTCGATACATCCGGCAACGATGGCAATTACCGACAGCTTCATTGCAATCGGAACGCAACTGAAAATTGAAAAGCCGACAAAAGGAATGGTTGTCACAACTTGCGACAATATCGACGGACCAATTATAAAATTATTGGACGGAAGCGTCAAAAAATTGGGCTCAACTTCAGAGGCAAAGAAAATTTATAATAATGTCGAAGAAATAATTTATCTTGGGGATTTGCTATTTCCTTTCAGTGATGTTGCTAACAGAAATGCAAATTTAGTCAGGCCGGGATATGTTGAAGAATGGTGGAAATTGGAGCTGCGGGAAAAAAATCCAGAACTTGAAAGGTCAATAAATCCTTTTTCAATCTCTTTGGAGGATGCAATAAAAATAAGCAAAGAAAATGGCGTTCCAATGAATCCAAGATTTATTCTTTTTTGGAGCCAAATCTCAAAAAATGAATTTGCAGCTTTGATTGAATGGCTGAAATTTTCTAGGATAAGCAAGAAAATAATCTTTCCTTATGCAAAATCAGAAAGAGAAAAGTTCAAGATTGCAAAAAGAGCCCTCGAGCTTCTTGGCGCCGAGCATGAAGTTAGCCTAGAGAATGTTGTCCTTGACAAAGAGACAAGCAAAATTTTATTTTTGAATCTGGGGCTGGATTTGGAATTATTGAATTATGATGAAATTTTGTGCCGCAATATTCCCGAAATTTTAGAATTGGAAGAATCCGCTGATAATGATGGAGAACAAGATGTGCTTATTTTGATTAACAAATTTACCAATCCTGTTGCCATTAAAGACAAGGCCGGCGATTTTATTGGTTCGCGAATGGGCAGGCCTGAAAAGGCAAAAGTGAGAAAATTAACCGGAAGTCCAAATATTTTATTTCCCGTCGGAAAAGAAGGCGGAAGATTAAGAAGCATTTACGAAGCAATGAACGTCGGGAGCATTAGAGCAGAGTTTCCTACTTATTATTGCGAGAATTGTAAGAAAGAAACAATTTATCAAATTTGCGAAGATTGCGGGAACCGAACGAGAAAAATGTTTTATTGCCGGGAATGTGATGAGAAAAAATTAGTCCCATGCGAAATACATAAAAATTCAATAACTTATGCAAACAAAATTTTAGATATAAAAAACTATTTTGAAAAAGCACAAAAAAATCTTAGAATAGGAGACGAAGAAAGGCCGGTTTTGATAAAGGGCGTACGGGGTTTGTCATCAGAAGGAAAACAGATTGAAAATCTTGCCAAGGGAATTTTAAGGGCCAAATATAATTTGCAAGTAAACAAAGACGGAACAATAAGGTATGACGCAACAGAACTGCCGCTTGTTGCCTTCAAACCAAAAGAAATTTCAGTGGGCATTGATAAATTGAAAGAGTTGGGATATAGTAAAGATATTCATGGAGATGAATTAATTAGCGATGAGCAAATACTAGAATTAATGCCCCATGATATCCTGCTTCCATGTTCTCCTGAAACTACTGATGAAAAGGCTGATGATGTTTTTGTAAGGATTGCACAATTTGTTGATGAGCTTCTCGTGAAATTTTACAAACAGGAGCCCCTTTATAGTATCAAAGACAGGAATGATCTGGTTGGAAAATTAGGTGTCTGCATGGCCCCCCACAATTGTGCAGGAGTTATCTGCAGGATAATCGGCTTTTCACAAGCGCAGGGATTATATGCAAGCCCTTATATGCATGCTGCAATAAGAAGAGATTGCGACGGCGATGAACTCGCTGTTATGCTCCTTGCTGATGTCTTGCTTAATTTTTCAAAAGAATTTCTGCCAAGCCATCGAGGGGGGACACAAGACGCGCCTTTGGTTTTGAATGGGAAAATAAATGCCGGCGAAGTTGATGATCAGATTCTCGATTTTGAAATGGTTGATAATTTTGAATATCCTCTTGAGTTGTATAAACTTGCAGAGCAAAGAAAGCATTCGTCTGAAATAAAAATACCCAATGTTAAACTTGCGTTGAAAGAAGATAAAGACCCCTTTGTTGGCCTAAAATTTACTCACGACACAAATAATTTCAATGACGGAATTTTATGCTCGTCTTACAAACTTTTGGCAACAATGCAGGAAAAGGTTCAGCATCAAATGGCGCTCGTTGAAAAATTAAGGGCTGCCGACACTTCCGACACAGTCAGGCTGATTATTGAAAGACATTTCATAAAAGATTTAAGAGGCAATCTGAGAAAATTTTCAACGCAGAATTTTCGATGCGTTAATTGCAATGAAATTGTACGGCGCCCCCCATTGACAGGGCGATGCCCTGTTTGCCGCGGTAAATTAATTTTCACAGTGAATGAGGGCGGAATAAAAAAATATTTGGAGCCTGCACTGGACTTGGCTGAGAAATATCATCTTTCAACTTATCTAAGACAAAATTTAGAATTAGTAAAAAGATATGTCGAAAGTATTTTTGGAAAAGAGCTTGAAAAGCAAGAAAGCCTTAAGCAGTGGTTTCGATAAAAATTATAAAAAATTAAAATAAAAATTTATTTTATTTCTTTTTCCCCCTTTTAGCGGCGTGATGAACTTTCTTTTTCCCCGACGCTGATACCCCTGTTAAGGAGACAGTAAAGTTCTTTGGAACTTGGCGGGCTGCAAATTTTCTTGTTCTCTCTGCAACTTTATTGAGATTCCTAATATTCCTTCTTATTTCTTTGTTAAGTCGCTGCAGCTCTTTTCGAACCCGTGGCACTGATGATGCAAGGGCTTTTTCTGATATCTTCCCCTGATGATATCTCACACGCTCTCTGCCAAAATCATTAATCGCAGTCTGCTTTTGATCCTGACGAGTCCTGATATTTTCAGCATAAGCGCTTATCTCTTTTGCAATCTTCTCAAATTCGGACTGGTTCATTCTTTTCTCAGTTGCCATTTTTCACCTCCTTTGCAAATAAATAATGAAAAATGTATAAATAAATCTTTTGTTTTTATATTTTTATAAATACAAGATAATTGTCGGAAGGAGAAGGCAGCCCATCATGTTCGTTTTTCTAATATTAAAAGAATTGGAATAGATTCCTGTCAGCGTTGATATAACCAAAATAATTAGTCCAACAAGTCCTGAAACAATTAAAACAATTATTGCAAGAAAAATCAAGGTAAAAATGGATAATGCAGTATAATTTATTTTGTTGATTTTTTGCGAGAAAAAATTAGCCAAAATTTTTGTTAGAAAGAGAGAGATAATGCTCGTTATCAAAATTGCAACAAGAATGATAAGCAGATTTTTCCAAGACAAATTTCCAATAATTTGTTGGATTGCTGCCGCGCTTCCCGTTCTATTTTTTGAAATTGCAAACAAAGAAACAAACGATAATCCCATGACAAGAACATTTGTTGCTCCAACAAGTGTCAAAAATCCCCCTCTGTCTGTCTTTGAGATGGTGTTTCCCAAAATTGCCGCCTGCCCGCCGCCCAAGCCAGGAAGAAAGCCGCAAAGCGGCGAAGCAATTACAGAGCCCATGATTGGGCGCCATTTTTTTGTTTTTGGATTTGTGATTTCCTGTTGAGGAATATGAAATTTTGTTTTTATGCTTGTGATTATCATTGAACTGCCGAACAGACCGGAGAGAAGGGGGAGCAATGGCTCTTTTAGATTCATATTTAAAACACTTAAACCTAAAATTCCTGAAATAAAGAATATAAACAATGCTGTAAACTTTTTCTTTTCTGTAAAAATTAAAATCAGAGCAGTTCCAATTAAAATCCATGCCATTATCACATGAAGATAGCCGTAAATCTTTGAGATTAAGAATGCCGACGGAAATGCAATAAAAATAAGGATAATTGATGCAATCAATGAACCTTGTGCGGCAAGCATAACTGCTTCATATCCCTTTCCCTCCCTTAGCATTTCATGTCCCGGGAGAACTGAAAGCTGGGTGTCTGAATCGGGACATCCGAGAAAAATTGACGGAATAAAATCAATAAAAATATGCGTTATAGACATTGATGTTATGAAAATGACGAGAAAGAGAGGATTTATTCCTGATAAAATTGTTGCCGAGAGAGAAACCAAAATTGCGCCGACGAGATTTATGTGAATCCCCGGAGCTAGCCCTGTTATTGTTCCTGCAAAAATGCCGAGAAGGAGAAATGCAAAAAGTTCAATAAGCATAACAGAAAAAGGTTTAATAATTATATTTATTTTGCTAT
>CAYXOE010000007.1:17233-27078 GCA_964466855.1 Candidatus Woesearchaeota archaeon | reverse complement strand
ACCTGAAACATGTTTCCATGCATATTTACATAATGACTATTTTTTAAAGATTCTTGTGATAGAAATTATGTTTGATTAAGATAGATATTTTTCTATGTCTTGTTGATTCTGAAAACCAGAGAGAATATATTTTTCATCTATTATAATGGAAGGGAATTGTGTAAAATTGTAAACTTTTAGCATCATACTGACAGAGTCGAGATTTAAATCGCCTGCAATTGGGATAAGAATTACATTATTCCCTTTATCGTTCTTTACTGCGGCGAGTATATTTGATATTGCTTTCTGTTCTACATCCTGGTTAGGATTTGGATATTGCGAATAAACGTAAACAAGTGTATGAAAAGGATTATTACATTTATTTTTTAAAATGATGCTGTTCATCCACAATTCTGTTTTAAGAAGAACATATTGTTTTTTCTCGTTCAGTATATCATTATCATTTAAAATCTGCCCAGAATTTTCGTATTTTTCCAGAGCCAAACCTTTATTGTAAATATTATCAGCGAAAATTAAATTGCTTGCCAAAGCCACATTACAAGAGGCATTGCTCATTGTTGTATAATAAGACTCCTGCAATTTTAAATCCAAAGCGCTCACTTCAAAATTTTTATAATTCTGAACGAGGGAATTAATTCTGAAACTTTCTATATAGAACCCTATTGAAAATCCTATAAGTAAAATTAACAAAGTTAAAATTAAACTTTCTAAAAATACCCGCCATCGGCTTTTTATTATTTGGTATACCATCCTATATCTCTTCTAATTAATTTGTAAAGAGCCAATATTAAAGGGATAATGTATAAAGGCCTGTACAAAAAAATGTAAATCAGGACGTTTTTTATACTTTTGTCTTTGTATTCTGTTCCGCTGACTGCACAAAGATAATAAATCAGCGAGAGGATAAGGAAGGCAAATCCAAGAATGAATAAGAAAGTAATTTGGAAATTAAATTGCAGAAAATAAGTTAAATTATATCCTTCAAAAAATAGCGGGATTGAAAAAACATAAAATATTCCCTTTATCCATAAGAATCTTGCAAACAAAATTATCCCAAGAATAGCTAATAAAAAAGAGAGAGTGACGTAAGGAATAACAAAGAAACCAAAAAGATTTGTTCCCCGCAAAATATTTTTCTTATATTTGTTAATTGTTTGAATTCCCCCTAAATTCCAACGGACTCTTTGTCCAATCCATTTTTTTAATGTTGACGGAACAGTCGTATAAACAATTGAAGAATAAGACATTTTTGTTTTATAACCCAAACTTAAGAGATGCCATGTTAATTCGATGTCTTCTGTCAAATTTTTTGCGTCAAAACCACCGATTTCAAGCAAAATCTTTTTTCTATAAACGCTTAATGGACCATTTGTGACATAAACAGAATCAACATAATCCAACATTTTTCTGCTCCATGCAATGATTGCATAATCTAATCCTTGAAATTTCTCTATGAATTTATTTTTGTTTTTTACAAGAACACGAGATGTTACAGCAGCGACTTTTTCATTTTCTTCAAAATATCCGATCATTCTCAGCAAAGCATCTTTCTGCGGATAAGAATCTGCATCTGTTATTGCAATCAAATCTCCTGAAGCTATTTTTAATGCCTGATTTATCGAGTCTGCTTTGCCTGAATTTTCTTTATTTAATATCTTGATTTCTTTATGTCTTTTCATTATTTTTTCAACTATTTCTTTTGTTCTGTCTTTTGAACCATCATTTACAACGATTATTTCTTTTTTTTCTTTAGGATATTCAACTTCGAGCAGGGAGTTTAGAGTTTCTTCTATTGATTCTTCTTCATTGTAAGCCGGGACAATGAAAGATACTTTTGGAGAAATTTTAGCCTGCGGATAATCAGACAATGTATTCTTGTGTCTTCTATACAATAAAATAAATAGGAATAAAAAATAAATTCCGAAAAAGAACATTACAAGATAAATTATTGTAATTGCATCCATTTTAGATTTTTTGTTTTAGAAAATCTTTACCCTTCCCCTCATTTGACAGGTTGAAATAATCGTAAAATTCATCAGAGAGAGAAAGTTCATTTGTGTGCCCGCTTTTCTTTTTCTTTACGAGATTCAACTCAATGAATTTTTTTATGTGCTCGTAGGCTTTGTTGCCCCTTATTTTTACAATGACTGACTGCTTTATCGGCTGCTTGTAAGCGATGATTGCAAGAGTTTCTTTTTCTGCTTTTGTGAATTCAGAACTTCCTGAAGCCAGCCTGTTTACAATGTTTGAAAATTCTTTTCTTATATCCATTTTCCACATTTCACTATCGCCCGCCTGCCTTTCGGTAATTTCCATAGCAGAATCTTCTTTGCTGTATTTTTCCCTTAATTTTTCAATCAGCTCTCTTATTATTATTGGATTTAAATCAGACAGGGAAATTAGTTCCTGCATGGAAAGATATCTTCCCGAGACAAAGAAAATTGCCTCGATTTTCTTTAAATATTCTTTTTCCCTTGCTTCATCGATTTCTGATGCTGTATTGCTTGAGATTGACATGAATGTTTGAGTAGTTGAGCATTTAAAAGTATTTTGAAAGACAGCCCCCTCCAAATCTCCCACACCCATTCAGGAGAAGATGATGTTAAATTTTGAATCGTAAAATTGAACCAACCCCGCCCAGATTATAGAACTGCTGGCCTTCGACTGTATCAACTGAAATTATAATTGTTTCTGCGCCTGAATTCTCAGCCATTTCCATTAATTCTTTTTGCACATTTTTATCTGTTTTTGTTGATATGTAAACTTTTTGGCTGGCACCATATTCGAGCGCTTTTTTTGTATCCGGGAAACCTAAAGTTGCCATGCCGTGCGATTCTTTTAATGCATTGAAAAATAATTTTATTGCCTCCTTTTCCTGAGTTATTTCCTGCTTTGCCAAAAGTTCGCCTGATTTTTCGACAAGCTCGTTCAAGCCTGATTCTGATGCGTCGCCAATATCAATTCTTCCGATAATTTTGTTTGCCAATTGCGTGGGCAGATATTCTCCATCAATAAATTCATCTTTTGTTGGAACAGGACCCCCGACTATTATTCCTTTAAGTTTTGGCATTGTCAAGAATATTTTTTTCATTTCATCAGCTATTCTTTTGTAAAATTCCTTTGTCAGCCCCTCGGTTATTCTGTGAAACCGCTGCGCGCTCTGCCCGCCTGCACGAATCTGGCTGGGAATTCCCGATGTCATTTTTTGAAGAACCTGGATTAATTTCCCCTCGAGCAAACCAATTGTCGCTTCTTTTCTGTCCATTACAAGCAATCCAAAAACTTCTTCGACTTCGAGCATCTGTTTTAAAGGGTCGAGGACAAACTCTTTATCGCACCGATATAATCTTGTATTGAGGGGATGAGGGGGCTCAAGTTCCCAAAATTGCAAATCAATCACGCCTTCAACAGGAGATATATTCCCGCAGAAAAGTGCAAGCCCGTTAACAGGACGCCTCCCATAATTCTTGATTTCCCTCACAATTTTTTCAAGAGCATCAATGACATTTTTTCTTGTCGTCGCTGATTTGATGTTCTTTGCAGTAGCCTTTTCAGCTTCAAGCTGTTTCTGAACAGCTATCACATCGTAACCGGCGGGGATATAAACTGTGATTAGTTCTGTATGTTTTCCTTTATATTTTTCGAGCTCTTCAACCAGTTCGCCAACCTCTGCTTTTGTTGCTGTCATAGAAAAAATATATCAAAGAGATTTATAAATTGAATTCCCGCCACCGAACCCCCCCGACCACCCACCCTAAAAAAGAGTGATATTAAAATTCACACAAATTCAACCTTGAATTTTCCTTCCCTGATTTCCTTAGAATTTGTAACATTCTTCAAATCATCAATCATGCCTTTTATAATCTTCATCCTGTTCGGTTCGAGCGTCAACCTTATTTCGGAATTCATTGATTTATTTGCCTTTGTTTTTTCCTGCCTAACTTGGGAAATTATTTCAATCAATAAATTCAGTTTTATTTCATCATCTTTTTTGGACTTAATATTTAATTTTTCAGGCCATTGCGAAAGATGGATGCTTTTTTCCTTTTCATTTTTTCTGAAATATTCTTGATAAATTTCCTCTGTTATGAACGGCGTGATTGGGGCGAACATTTTTAATAAAGATAACGAAATTGTATAAGTAGCGAAATAAGCGGATTCTTTTTCATCTGAATTTCCGTTATAAATTCGCCCCTTGATAAGCTCCAGATAATTGTCGCAAAATATTTTCCAGAAGAAATTGTCCAAGTCTGATTTGACTTTATGATATTCATATCTATCAAAATTTTTTGTTGATGCGGAAATAAGTTCATTTAATCTGCTCAAGAATATTCTGTCTGTTTCAAGAATGGTTTTTGGTATGCTAGGTTTGTAATCCTTCAAATTAATGAAAGCAAAGTTTGAAGCATTTAGAAGTTTTGTGACGAATTTCTTTCCGGTAACGACATCTTTTTCATTATAATCAAAATCTTCGCCAAGCTTTGACGAGGCTGCCCAATATCTTATTGCATCGCTTCCGTATTTTTCCATTACATCCTGCGGCTTTATTATATTGCCCTTTGACTTTGACATTTTTTCGCCTTTCAGAGTGACATATCCGGAAATCATCGCGTTTTCCCAAGGATTTTTTCCGAAATGCAACCTTGATTTCAATAATGTGTTGAAAAGCCAGAAGCTTATGATTTCATGCGCCTGAGGGCGAAGAGACATAGGGAATAATTTATTCCTGATTTTTTCAGGCATTAACCAAATTGCCAGCTGCGGCGACATTGATGAGGTAAACCACGTATTAAGAACATCTTTTTCAGGAACGATTTCTTTTGAGCGGCATTTAGGGCATTCTTTTAGTGGGGGAGCATCTGAAAGAGGGTTCACAGGCAATTGCTCTTCTTTTGCTATAATGACTTCATCACATCTTGCACAATACCAAGCAGGAATCGGAATTCCAAAGTATCTTTGGTTGCTTATCAGCCAATCCCACTGCAAACCATTGACCCAATTTTTATATCTTACCTTCATGAAATCAGGGTGCCATCTTAGTTCTTCACCCCATTTCAGCAAATCTTTTTTCAAGTCCAAATACTTTACAAACCATTGCTTGCTTTTAACGAATTCAATTTCTGTGTCGCATCTCTCGTGGACATTGACAAAATGTTTTATTGATTTTTGAGCGACGAGCAATCCAGCTTCTTTCAAATCTTCAATTATTTTTTTTCTTGCTTCTTTTATTGACAGTCCTTTGTATCTTTCTCCTGCCACCTTTGTCATTTTTCCATCGCTGCTTATTGCGATTTTTATTGGAAGATTGTATGCTTTCTGCCATTCCATGTCTGTCTGGTCGCCAAAAGTGCAGCACATTACCAATCCTGTTCCTTTGTCCGGCTTTGCTCTTATGTCTTCCATCACGGGAACAGAAAAATTAAAAAGCGGAACACGCGCCATTTTTCCCTTTAATTTTTTGTATCTATCGTCTTTGGGATTATAAAAAACAGCAACACAGGAAGGGAGAAGTTCGGGACGCGTTGTTGAAATTATTACATCTTTTTTCTCGGGACTTCGCTCCCTTTCCCTGATACGCCCGTCGCGAAATCCCTCGCCATCTATTTTGAAAATTATGTCATTAAAGTGCGAATCAATTTCTTTGTCCTTGACTTCTACCTGCGCAACTCCTGTTCTGCATTCAGGACACCACATCGCGGGCGCGTCTTTTCTGTACATTCTTCCTTTTTTATACAGATCCAAGAAACTCCACTGCGAAATTTTTCTTGAATGCTGGTTGATTGTCGAATAATATATGTTCCAATCGCAGCTTATACCTATGTCTTTCCAATCCTGAATGAAGGGCGGAAGTTCTTTTTTTAAAAATTCCATGCACAATTTTATGAATGCTTCGCGCGACATGTCCTTGGCCCTCACATTTTTTTCTCTTTCAACCATTCTTTCTGTCGCCAAGCCATTGTCATCTGTCCCGAATGGATAAAAAATCTCGAAACCTTTCATTCTTTTGTATCTTGCGATGAAATCCTGCTGCGAGTAAGAGCATGCGTGTCCGATATGCATTCTTCCAGAAACAGTCGGAGGGGGTGTGTCAATTGAATAAATTTCCTTTTTGTTTTCGGGATTGAATTTGTAAATTTTTTCTTCATCCCAGAATTTTTTCCATTTTTCCTCTGAAGCTTTGAAGTTGAAATCCATTCTTGAATATATAGAGAAACTTTTAAATATATTACGATAATTGATTTTTTATGGCAGAAGACAATAGCATTAATCTCCCGTCAGGTTATGGCGGGCTTGTAAGATTCAAGGAAGAATATGCGAGCTTATTTAACATAAAGCCCGTTCATGTAATTTTCTTTCTTATATTGCTAGTTGCATTCAGAATTGTTCTCGGCCTGACAATAAAAATTTAATCCTAAAATGTTCCCAAATATTGACCCAAAGAAAATGCAAACTTTGATGAAACAGATGGGACTTTCGCAGGAGAATATAGAAGCCACAAGAGTTATTATTGAAAAAGAAGATGGAAAAATAATCATCAACAGCCCTTCTGTAACACGGATGAAAATCCAGGGGCAGGAAAGTTTTCAGATTGCAGGAGATGTTGAAGAGTTCAGCGACGGATTTTCTGACGAAGATATTAAAACCGTGATGGAAAAAACAGGAGCAAGTGAGAAAGAAGCACGGAAAGCATTAGAAGAAACAGGCGATTTGGCAGAGGCGATAATGAAATTAGGTGAATAAAATTTTACTTTTTTATCACTCTTTTTTTAAATAATTCGGAATTTGTTAATGAATAGAATTTCAGTTTATACACGCTTTAATCTCGCGAAGTATGACGCACATCTCTGATTGTTTTTTTGCGTTAACATTTTTTATCAATTTAATAAAGAAAAGTATTAAAATAGAATGTTAATTAGCAAATCATGAGCGAAAAGGCATATCAACCCTCTGAAGAAATTCTTGAAAAATATGCTGATGTTTTGATAAATTTTGCATTGAACAGCGGAGAAGGAATAAGGCCGAGAGAGACAGTTATTTTGCAGGTTCCTGAATGTGCGAAGCCCTTGCTGGTTCATCTGAGAAGAGCGGTTTTGAGAGCAGGTGCCTTTTCAATTATTCATTATCTTCCCGATAGTATGCAGAGAGAATTTTTCGAACTTGCAAATGAGGAACAATTAAAATTTTTTCCTGAAAAATATCTTAAAGGAAGAGTTGAGCAAGCCGACCATTTTGTTACAATAATTGCAGAAACAGACAAGCATGAGCTTGAAGGAATTGATCCCAAGAAAATTATGGTTAATACGCAAGTTTTCAAGCCTTATATGGACTGGAGAAGGGAAAAAGAAAATAATGGGAGATTGACTTGGACGCTGGGAATGTATGCAACGGAAGCAATGGCTAAAGAAGCCGGATTAAGCCTGGAGGAATGCTGGGATCAGATTATCAAAGCATGTTATTTGGATGAAAAAAATCCTGTTGAAAAATGGAAGAAAACTTTTTCTGAAATTGAAGAATTGAAAAATAAGCTTGACAAGCTCGATATTGAAAAGCTGGAAATAAAAGGGGAAAAAATTCATTTGTTTGTTGGCATCGGAAAAAACAGGAAATGGATGGGCGGAAGCGGTAGAAACATACCGAGCTTTGAACTTTTTATCTCTCCTGATTTTAGAATGACTGATGGTTATGTGAAATTTGATCAGCCATTATACAGGCATGGAAATTTAATCAAAAATATTCATCTGGAATTCAAAGACGGAAAAGTTATAAAAGCCGACGCTGAAAAAGGGCAGGATGTTTTAAGGGAGATGATAAAAGTTGAAGGCGCAGACATGATTGGAGAATTTTCACTGACTGACGTAAGATTTTCAAAGATTAATAAATTCATGGCAGAAACACTTTTTGATGAAAATTTTGGCGGGAGGCACGGGAACTTTCATATTGCATTAGGGGAAGCATACAAAGATTCTTATCCCGGAGATGCATCAAAAATTTCAAAGGAGCAATGGAAAGAAATGGGATACAATGAATCAGCAATCCACACTGATATTATTTCTATAGGGAACAGGGAAGTTATTGCTCATCTTGAAAATGGGCAGAAAAAAATAATTTATAAAAACGGTAAATTTGTGATTTAATTACTTTTACTATTACAAGATAGTATAAATAGGAAAAATATAAAAATACCAATATCTTATGAAAATATTAGTTTAGTAGGGTAACCTTCTTACACATATGAAAAAAATCAAAGACTTTGGGTCCTCGGCATCGACCCTTGCGGGTGAAGAATAGGAGTTTTTTTATGGAAGATATAATTCAAGAAAAAATTAGGGCAGACCATCTTCTTTATGTTAGCCTGAAATATACAAAAACATGCGATGTAATTGTCAATTTACTTTTGCGATGGCGGAGAATGATTGAGACAAGCATTGAAGAAATTCTTAAGCATGCGAAGACGAAGAAAAAAGTTTCAATGATTCCCGCTTCTCCATTGGGAAAAATGGACGAAGTAAAAAAACTTTTCAAAAAAGACAAGGAATTTCTGGAAGTGATTGATGTTTATGAAATGCTGAGAAAACTTGAAGAGTTGAGAAAAGAGAGAATCGGAGAGTTCAGGAAAAATGTGACGCTGCGCGTTTTTTACAGAGGACAGGAAGTCGACATTAATCTTGAAAAACTGAAAATTTACGCGAGTATGCTGGAAAGATTTATAAGTACAACAAAGCAATTTCTCTCAAAATAAGCAGAACCAACTCGCAACCTCGCTCCCCAAACGCGAGCATTATCATCGCGAAGTTGCTCGCCTGTGGGTTCCGCACATCCTGCGCCCAAACAGGAAGTTTGAAAAACCACGGTTCTATTATTTTATTAATATGATTAAAAAGCTTATTGTTATAACCTCTGGCAAAGGCGGAGTAGGAAAGACAACAACTGCAATAAATCTCGGTGCTGCGATAAGCCATTTTGGAGGAAATGTTCTTGTTGTTGACGGGAATTTGACGACGCCAAACATCGGCATTCATCTCAATTCTCCGGAAGTTCCTGTAAATTTGAATCATGTTTTGCTGAAAAAAGCAGAGCCATATGAAGCTGTTTATGAACATGATTCCGGCATGAAAATAATGCCTTCTTCACTTTCTGTTAAAGAACTAAGAAAAATAAAACCGGATAGGTTAAGAGATTTCAAAGATGATTTTAAAAGAATTGCAGATTATGTTATTGTGGATAGTTCTGCCGGGCTTGGGCATGAGGCAACCTCTGTTATGAATATGGCCGATGAATTAATTGTTGTCACGAATCCTGAAATTGCAGCAATTACTGACGCATTGAAGACAGTAAAAATTGCAGAACAGATGAGAGTGCCTATTATGGGAACAATTGTCACGCGGGTAAGAAAGGATGACATTGAGATGCAGCCCCGAACAGTAAAAGAAATGCTTGAAGTTCCTATTCTTGGAATGGTGCCAGAAGACGTGGCTGTCAAACGCTCAATGAATTTGAAAGATGCTGTCGTGAATACGTATCCCGGAAGCAAATCAGCAAGAGCATATAAGGAAATTGCAGCAAAGATAATGGATGTTGATTATGACTCGCGAAAGGACAAGGAAAGCTGGCTTGACAGATTGTTTGCGGGATTGAAAAAAAAGAGATAATGTTAATGGGGAAACTTGACACTTTTCAATATGCTTTTCTTCAACTTATTTTCACGTGATAATTCTTATGCATTATCAATTTATTAATCCCGAGCGCAGCGAGGACTTCTTATAAGCGAGCATAATTATCTCACTTTTGCGCCGACTTCAATATCTTCTTCTGGAACAAGCAGAATCACTTTGCTTTCGTCTTTG
>CAYXOE010000007.1:14950-17133 GCA_964466855.1 Candidatus Woesearchaeota archaeon | reverse complement strand
GCCGACTTCAATATCTTCTTCTGGAACAAGCAGAATCACTTTGCTTTCGTCTTTGCTGACTGCTGCAAGAATCATGCCCTGGCTTTCAATACCTTTCAGCTTTCTTGGGGCAAGGTTTACAAACAAAATTATTTTTTTGTTTTTCAATTCGTCTTTTGAATAATGATTTTTTATTCCTGCGCATACTGTTCTTTTTCCGATTTCTTTCCCAAGGTCAACTGTCAATTTGTAAAGCCTGTCAGCCCCTTCAATATTCTCGACAGATTTTATCTGCCCAACCCGCAAATCGATTTTTTCCCATTCTTTGAAATCAATTATCCCATCTATCATTTTTCTATTTTAGTGAAAAGTATTTCTCCTTTTTGTATCTTTCCAGATTTTAAAGGTTTTCTGATTTCATCAAGGCTTCCTTTTTTGATTTTGAAATTGAAATTTTCTGCTATCTTTTCCGATGTTTGCGGCATGAAAGGCCACAACAAAATTGCAATTGCTTTTATTGAATCAGCAGCTTCATATAAGATATCTGCATTAAAAGTTTCCCACGGTTTTTTTTGCTGGATATATTCATTGCATTTGTCAATAAATTCGAAAATTAAATTCAATGCTTTGTCAAATTCCAGATTATTCATTTTCTTTTTTATTTCTTTCAATTTCAATTCATTTAATAAATCATTTTTGCATTTAGTGATTCCATATTTTTCAGCAAGCCCCTCAATTCTTCTGATAAGATTTCCCAACTTGTCGGCAAGTTCATTGTTATGCCTTGAAATTAAATCCTCTTTTGAAAAATCGCCGTCTTCCCCAAATACTGTGTTTCTGAATAAGAAATATCTTGCAGAGTCAACTCCTGCAATTGAAATTAATTCATCAATGTTTATTACTTTTCCATGAGATTTTGAAATTTTTTCCTTGCTGAATGTCCACCATCCATGAGCGAATATTTTTTTCGGCAATCTTATCCCTGCGGACAACAAGAAAGCAGGCCAATAAACAGCATGAAACCAAAGAATGTCTTTTCCAATCAAATGCAAATCAGCAGGCCAGAAAACTTTTTTTCCATTCAATCTTGTCGCTGAATAATAATTGAACAATGCATCAAACCAGACATAAGCTATGTGCTGCTTGTTGAACGGCAATTTTATCCCCCAATCAAAGCTTGTCCGCGAAATGCTCAAATCTTGAAGCTCCTCATTGACACGATTGATAATCTCCTGCTTTCGAAATTCAGGTGAAATAAAATTTGGATTTTTTTTGTACAATTCCAAGAGCTTGTCCTTGTATTTGCTCAGCCTGAAAAAATAGCTCGGCTCTTTTAATTTTTCAACAAGTTTTTTATGTATTGGGCAGCAGCCATTTATCAAATCTTTTTCAGTATAATATGCCTCGCAGGCAGTGCAATATAATCCTTCATATTCGCCCAAATAAATATCATGCCTGTTGAAAACTTTCTGCAGAATTTCCCTAACAACTTTTTCATGTTCATCGTCGGTTGTTCTTATAAAAAAATCATAACCAATGTTTAGTTTTTTCCACGCACTTTTGAAATGGGGAATAAGCTCATCGACAAATTCCTGCGGTGATTTTCCTTTTTCCAGCGCTGCTTCCTCTATTTTTTTTCCATGCTCATCTGTTCCTGTAAGAAAAAAGACTTTTTTTCCGAGAAGCTTGTTCCATCTCGCGACGATGTCTGCCGCTATTGTTGTGTAAGCATGCCCTATGTGCGGTATGTCGTTCGGGTAATATATCGGCGTTGTTACATAAAATTTTTCCATCATATTTTAACATAAATAATGTATAAAAAACTTCTCTAAGGAAATATTTTTATATGAGAATGAATTAGATTGTTTATGAATTTAACAATAGCGCTTATTGGCGTTGTTTTGATAATTGTTGCAATCTGGGTTTTTATGGAATTAAAAAGATTCCGGCACAGAATTCTTGCTGTATTTTTAGTCGCATTGCTTTTATTTACTTATTTCAGCTTCACTTTTGTTTTTTCAAACAAGCCGCTTGATTTGTCTTCTGTCGACGGAATAAAAAATGCCGGAGTCATTTATTATTCGTGGCTTTCATCAGTTTTCATAAATTTTAAGTCTCTCACGACAAATGCAATAAGAATGAATTGGACAGTGAGCAATAATACTTTAAATCAATCAAATTTATCAGGGCGGCAATAATGACAG
>CAYXOE010000007.1:3315-14850 GCA_964466855.1 Candidatus Woesearchaeota archaeon | reverse complement strand
GGAGTTTTGCATAATGGGGCGCGGTTTATTATTTATCATAGCTGTTTTTATCTTCGGGCTTTTGCTGATAATAAGCAATAATAATCTTGCGCTGTACAAACCAGATAATGTCCAGAAATTTTTTGTTCTTCTTTCTGGTTGGGCAAATACAATTTATAATAATGTTTTAACCGTGACGGGGCAGGCTGTAAAACTAAACTGGACACCAGGTTAACAGAAGATTTAAATAGTATTTTTTATTGTATATTTCATGCCGAGAAAAAGAGGAAGAAATGTTTCTCGTAGAAGAAGCAGAAGAAGAACAAGAAGTTCTTCAGGAATTAAAAAGAATTTGAGAATTGTATTCGCAAACCTGATTGTTTTTGCAATTCTTTTCCTAATCTCCCTTACACTTTTATGGGTGTTTAAATCCCCAACCCTTCAAAGTTTATTCCTTATATTTACAATTGGTTTTGGGGCCATTAGCGTGGCATTCCTGATAACGCTTGTTGTATTTTTATTTTTGAAATTATTCAGCAAAAAATAATTCAGAAAAACTTTTTAATCTATTTATTCATCAATTGAGTTATTTGCCTGTGTAGCTCAGTTGGTAAGAGCGCAACATTGGTATGCGACGACACCTACGGTTTCGTTCGCTTGACTTTCCCTTAAAAAACTCAAAAATGTTGAGGTCCTGAGTTCAATCCTCAGCACAGGCTTTTCGAAAACGAGTGTTAGAAAGGAATATAAAGCCGCAATAATAGAATTCTAAATGCCAAAAAAACCAGATTTGCAGGGATTGAAGAGCAAATATAAAGAATTGCAGGAAAAATACAATTTGCCGGGCTTTGAGTTGCTCAATCAGGATTTCAGCATCGAAAAAATTGCAGAATTTGAGTCAGAACTTTTGACGAAAGAGATAAGGCGGTTTATTGCCGACAAAATTTTCAATTATCTCAGATTCATTGAAACTATTATTAATCCCGCTAATGCGCCTATTTTTATTTTTTCAATCATAAAATCAATCAATGCCGACGATAAAAAAAAGCTTAATAGTATCTATGAAAAATTATCTCTTATTGATTTGGAATTGATAAAGCTGGATGTTGAATCAACTGAAAAACGTGATGCTGATTTTATAAAGCGGGTTTTTGATTCATGGCAGGAAATCAAAAGGGAATTGATTCCGATATTAGACAGATTTAGATATATTAAAGAAGAAAATAATGAAGAAAAATCAAAGAGCAAATATTTTGGATAAATTTGCCTCTATTATTTAGATAAATTAATGATAATGAAAAGAACTCAAGTTTTACATTAATGTTTTTCTTCAGTATTATTTTTTATGACGGTTTTTTGTCGATTATTAATTTTAGAAAATCGTAAGCGACTTTGGAGCGAACGCAAATAGCGAGCCTCATTAGAGGCGAGCGCTATCCTTTCACAATCGTCCCTACAAATTTCTTTTCATTTAAAAGATTGTCTAATTGCTTCAGATTTTTTCCGAGAATATAAGTCGTTATTTTATTATCCCTTATTATTTTTGAGGCTGTCTGGTCAATTACAAAATGCTGTCCAGGCTTGAATTTATTCTGGTTTGCCATTTTATACAATCCAAGCCATGAGATTTCCGGAATGAATTTCGCATTTTTATATTTGTCGGGATTTTTATCGTGCAAGCCGTTGACATTCGTGAGATTTATGAAATCAGAATGAAAATGCCTCGCGATTTCAGCAGCTGTTGAATCAGAGGTCTCATGCGGCTTGTATTCCAATGCACCGCAAAAAATCAAATCATGTTTTGCTGCGAGATGCTCAACTTCTTTTAATTTGTGCGGAATACCTTTTTCAGGATTGAATCCGAAAATATAACTCATGAATCTTGCATTCATTCTTGTTGCAGATATTCCTGAAAAATCCTGAAATTTTTCATTCAGCCCAAGTTCTTTTAAAGCTGAAATATATTTTCTTGCAACTGTTCCTCCCCCGCAGACAATTATGAATTTGTATTCTGATTTGTTTTTATTGATGACTCTTTTGAATTCTTTCAAAAATTTCAAATCAATTTTTTCAGGGACAATCAAACTTCCGCCGAGACTTATGACTTTCACCTCTTTCATGAAATCAATAAGAGGATTGGATTTTTATATTTTCACTTTATTGTAAACAACTTGTTGTCATGAACATCAAAAATTCCCAACCGAACTCCGGAATCAATCCAGCCGTGTGCATAATTTAAGGAAGCGAATGCATTCACAAAATCTTTTTTTCTCCGGAAATATTGAGCATCAGAAATATAATTTGAAGCCATTTCCATTATCTCTTTTGCTTCGTTTTCTCTGCCGCTTTTTATATTTTCCTTTATTTTGTCAAGAGCAGTCATCGTTAAATTAAAATATCTGTCTAATTTATCATTTGTGATTCTATCTTTCATAGCAGAGAAATATTTAAATAGGTTATAAATTTATTCTAAAAATGGTTGGTGAAAGAGGCTCGAGATTGACTGTTGTTCTTGTTGTAATCATCGCGATTTTGGCTTTGGTACTTATTTATGCATTTGTAGTCAGGCCTTCCATTAATGGCTATGTTTCAAAAATTCAAACACAAGAGGACGTTAGAGTTTTGAATGCGATTCTTTCACAGCTTCAGCAGACAGGCGGTGTGATGCAGATTCCTATCGGGAATCAGACAATAACTCTTTACGCACAGAACATACTGCCTCAGGTTTGCGGGCAATTTGCAGCTGCAAATACAACGAAATAATTATTTCTTAATGTAAGATGAATATTCTATATCTTGTATTCTTGGAGGCATTGGAAGCTGCGGCCTTATAAATTGAGGAGCAGGCGACATTTTTGTTATCAGGAATTTTGATGGAACAACATCTGATATGACTGCTGAAAAAATCAGATTGCCGACAACAACCTTGTAAACGCCAATTTCGACGGGAATTTTTGACGACGACGCAAATATATCAATTATATTTTCTATCTCACTGGCGGAGAAGATTATTTCGGTCGGCATGCGCCCCATTGTCCCATAGACAACTATTGGCTTGTTTGCACCTTCGCATTCGATTTCGCGAACTTGCGGATCGTTAACCAGGGGATTCAATTTGTTCAAATCAATTTCTTTTCTGGTTGGCACCGGTTTCAAATATTCAAATTCAGCCGGAAGTTTTGGCTCGGGAATTCTTAAAACAGGATATTCAAATTTTTGAATGCCCTCTGAAATCTCTTTTCTTTGCGGCTTAAGGCGGACAGGCTCAACAACAGACAATTCAGGAGTTGGCTTTTTAGAAAGAATTGATTTTGTCAGAGGGGTTTCTTCCTTTTCTTTTTTTGGCAAAACTTCTGTTTTTTCTGAAATTGCCCTACCATTCTGTTGTTCCTCTTCAAGAATTTTTTGCAATTCTGATACAGCTTCCCGCGAATTTTTTATTAATTCTCTCGCAAAGAACAAAAGAAAAATTTGTTTCTTGTCAGGAAGTTGCTGATTTGGCATTTTATCTCGAAGATATCGAGCGCTGATATCTATTGTCTGATTCTTGCTGCGTAAATTGCTGAATTTGTTGGGGGGGCGTTGGGGAATATTGCGGTTCTTCAGCTGAATTTGCTTCATGAAGCAATGCCAAGCCCCGGGCGATTATCTTGTTTTGTTCAAGAAGTTTGTCTAATTTTTCAGCAATTTCTTTATTTACTCCCGTTCCTTCTCCAAACTTGATGTCTTTTTCCATGAATGCTTTTGCTGATTGCTCAAATAATTCAAGGAGTTTTGAAATCTGGTTCGCAAGATTATTTAATTTTGAGGTCAAATCTGCCATGACACTCTGCAGAGAGACAAAATTTTCAACAAGCATGCGTGAAACATTCTCATTTTTTTCAGAATTTGAGATTTTTTTTGCCCCTCCTGCCTCTTTTTTTGCCATATTTTTCAGAAGGTTTTATTATTTATAACACTTTGCTTCTTATCTAGATTTAAGGTTGCTCATCCCGCTTTGAATTTAGTGAAATCAGTGAAGTGCATATTTTAGAAATATCAATTATTTTCCTGATTCGAGCTCGTGGATATATTCTGCAATGTCTGCCGCGACGTCTGCATTAACACTTATGCTGTCAATTCCTTTTTCAATCAGAAATTTAACCATCTCTTTTTTGCTTCCCGCCTGTCCGCAAATGCTCGTCTCAACTCCTGCTTTTTTGCAGATTCTTATCACATATTCCAATTGATGAAGAACAGCGGGATTCATTTCATCATACAAATCCTGGACCAATTCGTTGCCTCTGTCTATTGCAAGAGTAAATTGCGTCAAGTCATTTGTGCCGAAAGAAATGAAATGTATTTTTTCCTCGCATAATTCTTTAATTACCTGGACAGCTGCCGGCGTTTCAACCATTACGCCGAGATATGCATCATGAAATCCGATTTCCTTCAATATATTTTTTATTCCTCTTACATCTTCAGCAGAAATTATCTGAGGGGAGAGAACCCCGATTTTTTTCCCGTGTTCTGCAACTCTTTTCAATGCTTTCAATTCCGCCTTGAGGATTTCAGGATATTTCAATCCAAATCTTATCCCATGCATGCCCAACATTGGATTTGTCTCTATTCCTTTCGGCGCACCTTTCAAATCACGAAACTCATCACTTCGAATATCAGAGGTCCTTACCCAAAGAGAATCAAAATGTTCTGCAATTTTTGAAACGCCTTTATAAATTATGTCTTCATATTCTTTGTAATCCTTATGCTCTATGAAATAATGGGGATGCTTTCCCCCCTCGGCAATTATTCCTTCCATTCTTGTCAAGCCTGTTTCCTTTATTCCTGTTTGAGCAGCACGTTCTGCAAAGCTCGGCAAATCCACAATTAATTTCAGTTTCGTATGAGTTTTTATTTCTACCTTCCTTACTTCTTTTTGCTTGCTTTCTGCAACTTTTCCTTTGAAAATTTTTCCACTCGCGCCGTCGACAGTAACGATTTCTTCTTCCTTGAGAACGCTCGTTGCTTTTTCTGTCCCAACGACAGCAGGTATTCCCATTTCGCGCGAGACAATTGCGGCATGGCTTGTCATGCCTCCTTCATCTGTGATTATTCCTGATGCCCTCTGCATTGCAACAACCATGTCAGGGTTTGTCATTTTCGTGACGAGAATGTCTCCTTTCTTTATCTTGTCCAAGTCTTTTAAATTTCTAATAATTTTTACAGGACCTGCTCCCACACCCGGCGATGCTGCAAGCCCCCTCAATAAAATTTCACCTTTAATATCTGTCGCGCCTTTCTCAACGCGCACACCAAGGGTTGTTATTGCTCTTGTCTGAACCAAATAAACTCCATCATTTTCAATAGCAAATTCAATGTCCTGCGGCTTGTGATAATGATGCTCAAGCTTTAGAGCTAATTCTGCCAATCTGATGATTTCGTGGTCAGTAAGAACACGGGCTTTTGATTTTTTTTCAGAGAGATGCCTTGTTTCAACTTTTTCTTTTTCCCCGCGGACAAGCTCAATTTTTTTATCAGAAACAAATTCATCAAGTATTTTGTAATCTTTTCGCGAAACAACATATTTGTCAGGAGTTATTTTTCCGGAGACGATTCCCTCGCCCAAACCAAAAACCGATTCAATTATTATGTTGTCATTTTTGAAGGCAGGGTCTTCTGTAAAGACAACTCCCGATTTTTCGGAATTAATCATGCGCTGGACAACTGCTGCAAGCTTCACTCCTTTCATGAAGCCTTGCTTGTGCCGATAATATGCAGCCCTTGCGGTATACAAAGATGCAAAACATTTTTTTACGCTTTCAATCAGGTCCTCATTTCCCCGGACATTGACAAAAGATTCCTGCTGCCCTGCAAAACTTGCGCTGCCCAAATCCTCCGCAGTTGCGCTTGAGCGGACAGCAACGTAAATCGGCTCTTTCTTTTTCAGCAAACTTGAAGTGCCCTCTCTTTCCAATTCTTTCTCTTCAACATTCAAATTTTCATAGGCATCAATAATTTCCTCTCTCAAATCTTCAGGCATTTTTCCTTTTTCAATCAATTCACGGATTTCTTTTGTTCTCTCTTCCAATTGGTCTGTATTTTCATAATCTATCCCTGACAATAACTTTTCAATTTTCTCGTCGAGATTTGAAGATTCTATGAAATATTGATATGCGTCTGTTGTTATTACAAAACCTGGAGGCACGGGAACTTTCAGATTGAAAATTTCTCCGAGATTCGCGCCCTTTCCCCCGACGAGCGGGACATCTTCCTTATGTATTTCTGAAAACCATTTTATGAAATTGCCCTTTTTTGCAGAAACGCCTTCTTTCATGAATCTACTAATGAAATTTGTTTTATAAAATTTGTTAATATTATTTTTATTTTTCATTAAGTTTATAAAGAAACTTTTTTTATTCAGAACATGGTTGTTGGTTGGATAATTGGGGGAGTAGCCATATTGCTTGTAATAATATTTTTCTATTATTTCAACAGGCTGACTGTTTTGAGCAACAGAATTGATAACTCATTGAGCCAGATTGATGTGCAACTGAAGCGGAGAGCGGACCTGATTCCGAATTTGATTGAAACTGTCAAAGGTTATGCAAAACATGAAAAATCAATCATGACAGAAGTCACGAAGGCACGAAAGGAACTTATGACTGCAACTGATTTGCCGGGAAGAGTAAAGGCAAATGACTCACTGCAAAATGTTCTTGGGAGATTATTCGCGATTGCTGAAAATTATCCGAACCTTAAAGCAAATGAAAACTTTATGGAACTGCAGAAAGAGCTTTCAACAACAGAAGACAGGATTGCATATTCAAGGCAATTTTACAATGACAGCATTTTGGCTTACAATAATCTTCGCACAACTTTCCCCGGGAATTTCTTCGCAAACCTTTACGGCAAAAAACAAAAGGAGTATTTGCAGATTGCAGAGGCTGAAAAAGAGCCCGTAAAAGTTGAATTCTAATGAGCGAGAGAAATAGTTAAAATTAAATACCTCTTAATTATACTTAATATATGGCAGAAAAACAAGTTGGCGAAGTATCAACCTTCTTTGGCCATATTAATGTTGCAGCCATAAAACTTTCAGGTGAATTGAATGTTGGCGACAAGGTTCATTTTAAAGGGCACACAACTGACTTTGAACAGAAAGTTTCAAGCATGCAGATTGAAGGGAAAAGTTTGCAGAAAGCCAAGAAAGGCGAGCATGTTGGAATAAAAGTCAAAGATAGAGTTCGCCCTAATGATAAAGTTTTTTTAGTGAAGTAAGAAACCTTATAAATCTCCTCGATTTTTTATCAACGATTTCCGAAAGGGAAAGTCAAGCGAAGCAGAACCAAAGGTTCCGCACCTCCAAGGAAATTAACCTTGATGTCTTCGCGCCCCGATAGTTTAGGCTAAAAATTCAAGAAAAATTTTTGCTAAAAACAATCGGCGTATCCCTAATGCCGAAGGCAAATAGGGTGAACGAAGTGAGCCCCGATAGTTTAGAGGCCAAGAATGCGGCCCTCTCAGGCAGTGTATTTCATCTTGTTGAAAGATTGAAATCTGGCATCTCAATGCAACTGTTTTCGTTAAGAATCCCGCCTTTTTAGGCTTGGGAGAACGGCCGTGACCCGAGTTCGAATCTCGGTCGGGGCATCCTAACAAATTCTGCAAGCCATCGGATAATTTAATATTAATAAGAAGAACTCTGTTTCATATTAATTTTCAGATAAATCGTGAGCGTAGCGAACACAAATTAGCGAGCCTCTTAGAGGCGAGCGATTGATTTTTATACCAATTATAATTAATTTTTAAATAGCCCCATAGTACAGCGGTCAAGTATCTCGGCCTCTGAAGCCGGTGACCCAGGTTCGAATCCTGGTGGGGCTATATAGATTCGATTGGTTGCAGGATAGAAAACCCGCAGGTGGTTTTCATGTTCGAATCCTGGTGGGGCTATCGCAATAACTTTTATTAATCTGTTTCACTTATTTTCTTTACAAAAAGATGGCGAGAAAAAAAACTTCGTATTCGGGCGATGATGACGATGATGAAGACGATTCGCCGCTACGTGCACAAACAAAAAGTCTGAACAGAACAGACAGGCTGAAATACCAATCGCGGGTTAATAATATTAAGGCGGGGATTTTTTCGTCAGCAAAAAGTTCATTCGGCGATACTTTTTTTTCGCCATTCGCGATTGCAATTAATGCGAGCAATTCCCTTGTTGCATTGCTCACTTCCATTTCGGGATTGCTTGGACCATTAAGCCAGATGTTCGGCTCGCGCCTGATGGAAAAATTCTCGAGGAAAAAGATTTTACTCAATTCTGTATTCTTTGAATTTTTGATGTGGCTTCCTTTTATTGCTGTTGCGATTTTGTATTGGACAGGAATTTTAAGAAACGGGCTTGCATTGGTTTTTTCACTGTTATTTTCTTTTTACATAATAATTGCAAATCTTGGAGTCCCTGCCTGGTTTTCATGGACAGGAGACATTGTCAGCGAGACTTACAGAGGGCGATGGTTTTCAAAAAGAAATTTGCTGATTGGCTTTGTTTCAATCATACTTGCGCTGCTTGCTTCGCTGATTCTCGACTATTTTACAAAAGCAAATTTGATGATGCTGGGTTTTATCATTTTGTTTTCCCTCGCATTAATATCAAGAATTGCTTCGTGGCATTTTTACAGAAAACAATATGAGCCAAAATTGGAATTTGACAGGGAATATTATTTTTCGTTTGTTGACTTTATTTTGAAGGCAAAGAGCACAAATTTCGGCAGATTCTCATTTTTCACAGCATTGCTCAATCTTGCTGTTTCAATTTCTTCTCCCTTGTTTGTAATTTATATGCTTAAGGATTTAAACTTTAGTTATTTTATTTATATTATAATCACCCTTGCGGGAACTGTTTTTTCTTTGTTCGTTATGGAATTGTGGGGGAAAATTGCTGATAAATTTGGAAATTATTTTGTCCTTTATTTGACTGGAATCCTGATTCCCTTCGTTCCTATTTTGTGGATTTTTTCCGCCTCGCCGATTTATCTGATTTTTGTCCCAACTTTATTAAATGGGGTTGCATGGGCGGGATTTAACCTCGCGTCAAATAATTTTGTTTATGACAATGTTCGCCCTGAAAAACGCGGCTTGGCAATTTCTTATTTCAATATGCTTGTAGGCATTGGGGTTTTCATCGGAGCCGGAATTGGCGCAATATTGATTAATTTCTTGAAAATTGATTTTATCTCTCCAATATTATTTATTTTTATTATAAGCGGGATTTTGATGATGACGGTCATAGTAATCTTCCTTCCAATTCTTAAAGAGGCGAGGGAGCTGAAAGGCAGAAAAGAAAAAGTTCACACGCTTATTTTCAGGCATTTCAAGCCGTCTGTTTTGGGCGAGGTTCATGAAATTATTTCCCTCGGAAAATTCTTCAAAAGAAGATAATGACAGTTCCATAAGTTTTTTAAATTGAATTTCTTATCTCTTAAAATGTTTAAAAAAAAGATTTGCCGTGGATGCGGGCGAAGCTTAAAGGAAAAATATTCTTTCTGCCCTTATTGCGGCAATACTTTAGAAACGAAAAAGGAAAATCGCGGGATGCTCGGAAAAAATGATTTGTCAAATGACAGCTTTTTCAACGGATTTGGATTTCCGGGGGTTAATTTTATTCTGAATTCCCTCATGAAAAACATGGAAAGGCAGTTCAACGGTAACGAAAAAAAATCAAAGCCTGATAAAAAAGGAAATATAAGCATAAGCATTTCAACATTTGGCGACAAAATGCCCGTTGTAAAAGTCAATCAAATTCCGAACGGATTTGAAATGGAAAAGAGGGCAATAAAAAATGTTAAGTTTATTTCATCCGGCAATTTCTCTCCTGAAAAATTGAAAAAATTTTCCGCACTCCCCCGGGAAGAGCCGAAGACGAACATCAGGCGGCTTTCAAACAAAGTTATTTATGAAGTTGATCTTCCGGGAGTGAGATCAGCAAAAGATATTTCAATCTTGAATCTGGAAAAGGGAATTGAATTGAAAGCATTGTCTGACAAGAAAGCGTACCTCAAATCAATTCCCATAACTCTTCCTATCCTTGCTTATAAATTGAGAAAAGGGAAGCTTGTCTTGGAACTTGATGCGAAGGATGATTAACGCCCTGAAGAATTTTAATGATAATAGCGGAATTTGGGTTTAGTAAGATTTTTTTATCGAGCAGCGGGGATTTATTACGAGTGTTATATATTAAAACTCATCTTCATTCTGTTTATGTCTTCTCGAAGGGCTTTTGATTTTTCCTGCCCGATGACATCTGCGAAGAAATTTCCGTCGGCATTTGAAATTTTTTCCCAATTCTCGCCTTTCCCAATAACAGATGCAACTTCTGCATCTGAAAGCGACGTTCGTGTTAAAATATGCCAGCCAGGTATTGTTCCGTTGACGTTTGGATTTTCATATCCTAAAATCTGGCAAATGACATCCTCATCAAGAATTTCTTCATAAGTCAATGCGTTCAAAATCAATTGCGTCTGCGATAAATCTAATTTTGCATAATCTTTGACAATAATATCTGTCTCTTTTTCAACTCCGGACAAAATTTCCTTCAGGCGAATTCGCAACAATGTTCCTTCTTTTCCGAGTTCGATGGAATACCGCCTCAAATCACTTGCAATTTTTTCAATTAATCTCCCTTTTTGGATTACTTGAATTGCCTGGCTCAAATTGAAAAAATTTGCCAAATCCATTTTGATTAATCTTTCGGAATAATTGTCAAACAATTCTCTTTGTTTTTCAAGCAGCTGCAAATGCTCATTTGTTTTTCTCAGGAGTTCATCCGTAGAAATCAAAGGATATTTGATATCTTTGTAATAAATTGTGATAACGCTTTTCCTCTCTGAAATTGCGACGACAAGAGTCCCCGCCTGTTTTGCTGTCCGCTCTGCCGCCTTGTGCCTTGTGCCTGTCTCATTTGTTTTTATTTTGCTGTCGGGTGTGAGGAGAACATTTGCATAATTTATTTTTTTAGCGTCTTTACTGAGAATAATTGCGCCGTCCATTTTTGTCAATTCAATTAATTTTTGCGGCGTGAAATTTGTATTTATTCTGAATCCGCCTTCAAACAATCCGAATGTGTTTCCGTTGTCCAAAACAATCAGGGCTCCTTTGCCGACTTTCAATGCTCCGTCGAGAGCTGCTCTGAAATTTGTTCCAGGGACAATCAATTTCAGGATGGAAAGAAATTCCTCTTCTGTTGCACTTCTGTCATTTTTTTCAGTAATTTTTTTTTGTATTTCCCTGACCTGCGGAGTTTGTTGGTCCATGTTGTTCCTCTTTAAATCATTGATTTATATAAATATTATGATGAGCCTGCTGGCTCACAACCCCGCTCCCTTTCTCTGACCCCTATCGCGAAGTTGCTCGGGATTTGAACAGTTCAAATCTTTTCATTTTTTAATGAGCCTGCGAGGATTTGAACCTCGGACCCCTGCCTTATCAGAGCAGTGCTCTAGCCAGGCTGAGCTACAGGCTCACTGCGTTCGCCTTCGCTGCAATGAGACTCTCCCTTCGGGTTTCTCATAGAGC
>CAYXOE010000007.1:0-3215 GCA_964466855.1 Candidatus Woesearchaeota archaeon | reverse complement strand
ACAGGCTCAATAAAGGGAACCTACGGTTCACCCTTATCAACCCCTCCCTTAGAGAGCTGACAAGATTATCATTTTTAGAAGAGATTATTTATAAAGCTTTATTGATTATTTTTATTATTAAAAAAGATGGGAAATAAGCGCGGCATCTCTAACATAATTGCAACTCTTCTTCTTGTTCTCTTGGTAATTGTCATCATCGGGATTGTGTGGGTTATTGTAAGAAATATTGTTTCATCTGCAAACTCCGGAATTTCCCTTGGAGGAATAACTCTTAATCTGAAAATAACTCAGGCTGTGAAAGGCACAAATAATTTATCAATAACTATCCAGAGACAGCAGGGAGCTGGAAATTTGGTCGGGGTGAATTTTATTGTTTCCGACGGCTCAACTTATGAAACAATAAAACAGAATGCAACTTTGGATGTTTATCAAGGAAGAACTTTCAATCTTATCCCACAGCAAATAATTGCTGGCTCTGCAAAAATAGTTTCCATTGCGCCAATTTATATTGGAGGCAATGGGTTGCAGCAAGTTGGAAGCGTGACTGATACTTATACTTTTGGAAACCAGATTGTCATAAACAGCTGCACGCCTGCTTCTGATCCGACATTTGCAGGGCTTTGCGGTTCTAATAATTGCGGCCAGGTTAATAACGGAACATGTGCACTTGTTAATTGCGGATCCAACAATGGAGGATGCCCGACAGGGCAAATCTGCAATCTTGTGACAAATCAGTGCATTAGTCAAGGCGGTGGGGGAGGTGGCGGATGTTCTCCGGCACCAGACCCAACACTTAATGGGCTTTGCACAAATAATGGCTATACTTGCGGCAATGTCAACAATGGGACATGCAATATTGTTTCCTGTGGAAGTTGTGCTGCAAATCAATATTGTGATTTAAGCGTTAATCAATGCAAGGAGATTTCAAATCCTCCTCCCTGCCAGCCAGGGACATGTTTGCAATTTGGATATCAATGCGGCTTCCCGCCTAACGGCTGCGGCGGAAATTTGACTTGTGGAAATCAGGGGGCATGCGGAGGAAATTCTTTTTGCAACAGCGTGTGGCAGTGCGTATCTTATCAGATGGTGAACAGCGGGGCTATTTATTCTGCATGGCCGATAGGCGCGCCGACATTTTTTGACAGTTCTGCCCTGCCAGTTGACTCAACTTCTTTAGGTGATTATAATGATGGAGCTCATTACATCAGATTTCCCGGAAGCAATGAATCAAACTGCATACAACTTGCCCTTATTGCACCTGAATTATCTCCAAGCACAATGTCTTATGTGCGTCTTGGCTCTTTAGCAAATATTACTGTCGGAAATAATTATCAAATTTGGAACTCGCAACAAGGATGTATAAATCATCCGGGTTATTCTTAAGCGGGAACTTCGCATAATCAGAAGAAAATACCGAGAAATTTATAAATAATATAATATAAATAAGTTAATGAAAAGGGGAGTATTTTTTTTAAGTATTCTAATCATATTTTTTGCAGCTATTGGTTTGGTTTATGCAGTTGCAGCTTACAATGATTTGCACTTAAACATTCAGACAACTTACAGCAACGGAACTGCCCAAGTCGGGACATTTCCATTTGTCTTCAATATTTCCTCAACTTCTGATTGTTCAAGCATTGTTTATTCTAATTCTACAACTTTAACAACCGATCCAAGGGGCTTCATTTCATATTATTTGAGAAATGTGACTCTTGATTTTTCACAGCAATATTGGCTTTGTTATTACAGAAGCGGGGTTTTGTCTGACATTGTCCAGCTTGCAAAAACGCCAACAGCATTTGTTGCGTCCAATGTATCATTGTCAGGAGTGGGAGTTGATACAAATTTGAATCTTGGAGGCTATAATATTACAAATGCAAATTACGGGTTTTTTACTTATCTCGGAAGTTTGCTGAACAGGATTACAACTTTATTTGTTGGAGACGTGAATGCTTCCGGAAATATAACTGCAAATTATTTTTTTGGAAACGGGCAATATCTGAGCGGGATAACGGGGGGAGGCGGGAATCCATTCAATCAAGTCCTTAACACCACGAGCAATGTTACTTTCAATAATATCAATGCAACTGGAAACATTTCTTCATCCTTGGATATTTTCACTCAATCAACTCTCAACTTGACGAGAGCATATTATCTATCAACAAACGGGACATTTTATCTCGCTTCCAATCCCTCTAATTATATTAATTGGGCAACAGCATCTAACGGAACCATTGCAAATACAGCTTGGAACTTGGCAAATAATGGGACAATAACTCAGACTGCGTGGAACAATATTAATAATGGGACATTCTGGGGTTATGTGATGAATGGAACTGTTACAAATGGATATATCAATTTCTCCAAACAACAAGATATTAACATCAATATTTCAAAATCATTCAATGTTTCAAATCAAACCAATCAGGGATTAGTTTTCATTAATGGAACAAATGGGAATGTGGGGATTAACACTGTGACTCCCCAAAATAAATTAAATGTCATCGGCGACATTAATGCAACAGGAAATGTTTATTCCAATGGCGTCCAGCTTGGAGCAGGAGGGGGGATAAGCGGTTCAGGAACTCAATGGTACATTCCAATGTGGAATTCAACTTCATCGATAAATAATTCTATAATTTATCAGAGTGGAACAAATATTGGAATTGGAACAGGCAATCCTCAGAATAAATTAAATGTAAATGGAACAATTAATGTGACTGGAGGACAAATTTTGGTTTCTGCGGGAATTTCAAGCGCGCCTTCATTTGCATTTTCAGATGCTCCTAATTATGGATTTAATTGGAATACTCCCCAAATTGAAGCGATTATTAATGGTGTTGTTGTAGCAAGATTTGGGAGCACAGGAATCAGAGCAATCGCTGGTTCTGCTGCGTCTCCAAGTGTTACTGATACGGGAAATCTGAATTCTGGATTATTCTGGCCTGCTAATGGACAACTTGGTTTTTCTGTCTTTAATACCGAGGCAATGAGAATAATTTCTCCAGGTTATGTTGGAATAAACACAACAACACCGCAAAATACTTTAAATGTTAAAGGTGATATAAATGCAACTGGAACAATTTGGGCTAATGGAGTTAATTTATCTGCAGGAACAGGTTCAGGAACAATTTCAGGTTCAGGCACCCAATGGTACATTCCTTTATGGAACGGCACAAACTCATTGAATAATTCTAATATTTATCAGAATGGAA
>CAYXOE010000006.1:4303-28912 GCA_964466855.1 Candidatus Woesearchaeota archaeon | reverse complement strand
AGAAATCAATTTATATGCAAAGCCATCACCACCGAAATATTTAAAAATATATCCAACTGTGTATACACAACTAATATATACGAAAATAAGATGGCACAGGATATTTTCGACAACACGATACTTTGCAGCAAATGCAATGCTGAAATGAAAAAAGTTTCAGTTGCTAAAAATGGGTTTCTGTTAAGAGCTGTTGTCTGTCCAAAATGCAACGATAAAATTTTCCATCCGCATGACCAGCAGGAGTACAATAAATTCATGGATTTGAAAAACAAGGAATTCAGTGTTAAAATGAGAATGGTCGGAAACAGCTACGCTGTCTCAATACCCAAAGAAATTGTTTCGTTCATGAATAATCAAAGAAAAATGATGAATGAAATGGTAAAACTATGCTTTGAAGATTTGGGGCGTGTCTCATTAAATTTTGAAAACAATATGCATAAAGAGAATGGAAGAGTTATCGGCGCGAGAGAAATTAAAGTCATGAAAAATAATCAGCCTATTATTCACATAAAACAGTTTGCAGATTCTGCAAATCCAAAAAATAATAAAACTCAGATTTTCAAAGAAAAATGAAAATTGACTGGAACTTATAGGAACCCGCTGGAGGTTACATATGGCCAATAAAAAAGAAATACAATTGAAAGTTGTTGAAGCATTGCAGGATGATGCATATAAGGGATTCGCAAGAATGGATTCAGAAGTAATGAGGGAGCTTGATATTCGAAGAGGCGACCCAATTATAATCAAGGGCGGGAGAGAAACAATTGCAATTGCAGAAAGGGCATATCCTGCCGACGTCGGCGAAGGAATAATAAGAATCGACGGAATTCTAAGAAAAAATGCAAAAACAGGAATCGGCGATGCTGTCAAAGTTTCAAAAGCAGAAATCAAGGAAGCAAAAAAAGTTGTGATTGCACCGGCGCAGCAGGGAGTCATGATACAGGGAGACCCGGAAGGTTTGAAAAAAGGATTGCTGGGGAAGCCCGTAATAAAAGGCGACATAATTGTCCTCGGCGGAATGCAGAGGAGAAAGGATCTGATGTCCGACGATTTTGGAGATATTTTTTCAGAATTCAATGATATCTTCGGAAAAATGGGAATAAATTTCGGAAACATCGGAGGCGGAATAACGCAGATAAGATTTATCGTCGCATCAACAAACCCAAATGGGGCTGTTTTGATAACAGAAAACACAGACGTTTCATTGAGCTCGAAGGCAGTTGACGTTTCAGAAGAAAATATTCCAGAGATTAATTACGAAGACATTGGAGGCTTGGGGGAAGAAATAAGAAAGATAAGAGAAATGGTAGAGATTCCTCTTAAACATCCAGAGCTTTTCAGAAAATTAGGAATAGAAGCACCTAAAGGAGTTTTGCTTCATGGCCCTCCGGGAACAGGTAAAACCTTGCTTGCAAAAGCTGTCGCAAATGAATCAGAGGCAAATTTCATTTTGCTGAACGGTCCTGAAATAATGTCAAAATTCTATGGTGAATCAGAGAAAAAAATCAGGGACATTTTCGAGGAAGCCGAGAAAACAGCACCATCAATTATTTTTATCGACGAAATAGATGCAATCGCACCAAAAAGAGAAGAAACAACAGGCGAAGTCGAAAGGCGTGTTGTTTCGCAAATTCTTACAATGATGGACGGCTTGAAATCAAGAGGAAAGGTTATTGTCATCGGCGCAACAAATAGAGTTAATTCAATCGACCCGGCATTAAGGCGCCCTGGAAGATTTGACAGAGAAATTGAAATTTCTGTTCCGAGAAAAGAAGGAAGATTGTCAATCCTTAAAATTCACACGCGGGGAATGCCTTTAGTAAAAGACGTTAATCTTAATGAACTCGCAGCGATAACTCACGGTTTCGTCGGCGCGGACATTGAAGCATTGACAAAAGAAGCTGCAATGAATGTCCTTAGAAAGTTCCTTCCACAAATTAAATTAGACAAAGAAGAAGAAATTCCTCCGGAAGTTCTGGAGAAGATGACTGTCAAGCATGAAGATTTTATTGATGCTTTGAAAGTTGTCCGTCCATCTGCCATGCGTGAAGTTCTTGTCGAGAATCCAAATGTTGAATGGGAGCAAGTTGGTGGACTGGAAATTGTCAAACAAGAATTAAAAGAAGCTGTCGAATGGCCGTTGAAAAAACCAGAAGCATTTGAAAGAATGGGGATTCGTCCGGCACGGGGAATTTTGCTTTATGGCCCTCCTGGAACAGGTAAAACACTTTTAGCAAAGGCGGTCGCGACAGAATCAGAAGCGAATTTCATTCAGGTCAAAGGCCCTTCATTATTAAGCATGTGGGTTGGAAAATCAGAAGAAGGAGTTAGAAAAATATTTGAAAGAGCAAGGCAAGTGGCTCCATGCATTGTTTTCTTTGATGAAATTGATGCACTTGCAGGAAAAAGAGGAATAGATATGGGAACAAAAGTGACTGAGCGTGTTCTCAACCAATTGCTCGCCGAAATGGATGGGTTGGAAAATTTAAGCAATGTAATTATTATTGGTGCAACAAATCGCCCTGACATGCTTGATTCTGCATTGTTAAGGCCGGGAAGGTTTGACAAAATCTTATTGGTCGACGCACCAGATGAAAAAGCAAGAGGAAATATTTTGAAAATTCACACGAAGAATATGCCCCTCGCAAAAAATGTTGATTTAATTGAATTGTCAAAAATAACAGCAGGATATACAGGTGCGGATTTGGAAGCTCTTGCAAGGGAAGCAGCAATGCTTGCATTAAGAGAAGCGCCTGATGCAAAATCAGTCCAGAAAAAACATTTCGAGGAAGCATTAAACAAAGTTCGCCCAAGCGTCACAAAATCTACTCTTGAAGTCTACAAGAAAATGGAAGAGAATTTCATCAAGTCAGCGAGAGTTGCGATTCCCACAAGCGGGAGTTATTTGGGGTAAAACTACATGACAGAAACAGTGCAGAAACCACAAGCACTAAATAATGAATCCAAACTTATAACAATGTGTGACAATTGTCATGCAATACAAATTAGCGAAAGGATTTGGATTAGATATGGATTTTTTACAAAGCGTTTATATGAAAAATTTACAGATAATTGCAAAGGAACAATTTATAGCTACTGCCCAACATGCACATATAGATTAAGAAAAGCTAATTAAATAGAAAATCTCTTTCTTTGTTATGAAAATTCTTGTAATGGGCGATTTGCATGGACATCTTGAAAGAATAAAGAAAAAAATTCCAAAACAGAATTTTGATTTTATAATCGGTGTCGGTGATTATTCTGGGATTGATGAATGGACATTATATTGGAGATATGTTTTCAGGCTTAAAAAGGGGACAAAAATGCCAACTCCAAAAGAATTTTTTGGAAGAGAAAAATTCAAAAAAATATTAAAAAAAGATTTTGAAGCAGGAAAAGAAACGCTATCTTTCTTAAATAATTTGGGCAAATCAGGTTTTTTTGTTTTTGGGAACGGTGATGATGGATGGTACAAATATCCATTCAGCAATAAAAAATTTCTTGGAGCTGAAAAGAAATGTCTAAATTTTCTAAAGAAAATAAAGAATATAAAAGAAATGACATATAAAGTCAAAGTTTACAAAGGAATTTCTTTTTTGGGTTTTGGCGGATATTTAGATTCTTCAGCGAATAACAAAATCAGAGACAAAAAATGGCAAAAAGCAGTCAACAAAAGAATCGGAAAAGCAAAAAAGAAAATGAACTCTTTAATCAGAGAAATTGGAAAAAAATCAATTTTTATTTTACATTATCCGCCCTATGGAGTTTTTGATAAAATTTCAGATAAGAAAAATCGTTTTCATGGAAAGCATGTAGGAATTGATTTTTTCAGAAATACAATTCTAAAAAAGAAACCATTGCTGGTATTATGTGGCCACATGCATGAATATGTCGGAAAGAAGAAGTTGGGAAATTCTTGGGTTGTCAATCCCGGCGAAGGCTCAAAGGGCAAATTCGCGATAGTTGACTTGGATGAAGATAAATGGAAAATTAAAAGTATAAAATTCATCAAATGAAAAAAGAGGAATTGAAGCAGATAAATGTAAAGGATCTTTTCTTCGGAATTTTCTTTGCAAGCTTTTCTCAAGCTCTAGTCAGTTATTTCCTGCCGTTTTTTCTTAAAGAGAGAGGATTTTCTGCCCTTGAGATTGGGGGATTATTCACTATAGGAATTGCTATAGGTTCTTTGTTGTTTGGCCTAATTTTCTCAAGAATCTTACGAAAAATAAAATTAAAATCAGGATTGGTTTCTTCTGCAATTTTAAATTCAGCAAGAACTTTTATTCTTTATCTATTCCCTAATGCAGGCGGGACTGTTGCTAACCAATTTTCAGGGGAGACCTATAATCAAATTTCACGCATTTCAATAGATACTACAATTCAGCATAATGTCATTGTGGGTGAAGAAAAGAAAACCGGGGCAAGATGGTGGCTCTTTGATGGTTTTGGACTGATAGCAGGAATAATTCTTGCTATGATCTTAATTTCTCCCGTCGGATTTAATATTTCTTTTTTGATATTTTCCGGAATTGCTCTCTTATCTTTATTTTTTTATACCAGGATAAATGATAAAACCAGATTAATATCTAATATAAAATTTAGCCGACTTCCTAAAATATCACGAAAGTTGAAATTAATCTTATTTTCGGAGGTTATATATTGGCTCGCTCTTTCATCAAGTTTTTCCCTTGTTATTACTTTCTTAGTTACTGACAAATTATCTGGAGGAATCTTACAGATTGGACTTTTGTTTATTGCGCTTTATGTTTCCATGAATTTAACCCTCTTTTTGGCAAAAGGAAAGTTAGAGAAGTTTGATGACACAAAAACCGCGATTTTGGGAATGGGCTTATTATTAATGAGTGCGATAATAGTTATTTTATCAAAAAACTTTTATGTTTATTCTCTTGCATTTATTCTTGAAGGAATTGGTGCAGGAATATGGGGGCCATCCAAAACAGCTCTTCAATGGAAAAACACTGAAAAAGAAAACAGGGAGAAAGTATCGGGCTGGCTTTCAGGATTAAGAGGTTTTGTAAATGCTGTCGGACCTTTAATTGGAGGATTTTTAATAACAGTAATTGGAATAAACGCTCCTTTTTATCTCAAAGCGGGAATCGCGCTGATTTCGTTATCTGTCTACGTATATATTTTGAAAAAGAAATAATTATTTCGTTGTAACTCTCGTTTCTTCTTTCTCAATGAATATCGTATGCTCTGCCTGTGCAACATTCTTGTGAGAAATTTCAATCAATTGCGAAAATTGATGAATATTTCCGTTATCTTCTAATTGCCTTAATCCGAACAGAGCCCCCTGTCCAAATTTTTCAACAATCCATCGGGAGCAGAAAGGTAAGGTAGAATATTCACTAATTATAAAATCTAAAATCTTTCTTGCAATTGGGCTTCTAACATTTCTTTCATCAACAAGAGAATAAATGCCGCTGGGTTTTCCATCGTAAACTTTCCCGTTGCCAAAAGTTGCAAATGGTTCAATCGCATAGATTCCGTTTTCAAAAGTTTCTTTTGATTCATTGTTATAATTTGGGACGCTTGTTCCCCCGTGCAAATTATATTGAGTTATAGAATGTCCTGACAAATTTGTAATTGGATATGCCTTATAGGACTCAATTGTCTTTTGTATTTCATCGCCAATTTTGTAAAGATGAACTCCATGCTTCACCAAATTCAATGCATTTTCCAAAGCTTTTTCAGCAGCATGAATTAATTCCTTGTTTTCTTCGCTGTTTTCCAAATCAAAAGAAATTGCAGTATCGGCAACCCAGCCATCAACATGAATGCCAAAATCAACTTTCAGCAATCCATGAGCTAAAGTTTTATCATCGTAAGAAGGCGTGTAATGTGCAGCAATGTCATTAATGCTTAAATTCACAGGAAAAGCTGGCTTTCCGCCAAGCTGAATTATTTTCTTTTCAATTTTCTCAGCAATGCTTAGCAAAGAAGCGCCATGAACTACTATTTCTCTTGTATATTCCCTGACTTCAGAAGCAATTTTTCCGGCTTTCAGAATTTTTTCTTTATCAAATTTATTATTCAATATAGCCTCTTTTTTGGTCATATTCGTCTCAGATAAACTATAATTTTCAATATTTCTAATAGATTTTCCTTCTTTCCTGAACGGCGCGCTTCCGCCGTAATTTTTTTCTGTCATGTTTGTAAAAGAGAATATAGCATTATAAGGTTAATTGTTATTCGCTCGCCTTTTCAAGGCTCGCTAATTTGGTTCGCTACAAAGTCGCTCACTATTCTCTTAAATATTAATCCCTAAAATATCTACAAAAAAATATTATAACTCTCTAAGTTCTTAATCATTAATAATTTCTTTGGGCGGGTGGGCGGGATAGCGATTATTTCATCCTGCTTTTTAATCTTCGTATTTTCGGAACAAAATTTCCTATCTTTTCTTCAGATGCTTTTCCGCAGCCCATGAAATTATCTTTAAATTTTATAACCAAAAAACCTCGCTTACCGGTTTTAATATTTAATTCATGTCCTTCCATCCATTCGCGTGCCTGCTCGTCATCAACTTCAAAAATATTTTTTTTTATTTGATTTTTCAAAATTTGGCTTCCTTCAATGCTCAATTTAACATCATTATGGATTAATTTCGCAAAATAAACTCCAATTCGTTCAACAGGAACAATTTTTTCCAAGATTTCAATATCTTTATCGCTGGCATTGCCGGTAAACAGAAATAATTTTTCTTCTCCGAGTTTTATGATTCTTCCTGGAATCTCATTCACGTCAAATTGCTCATTAAGCGAATTCAAAATTTCCTGTGTTTGATTTTCATTTAATATTTGTATCATTTTTTCTTTGCTCTTATCCTTGATGAAGCTTCAATTTTTTCACCGAGCCCGTCAATAATTTTTATTCCATATATGCGACAAACCCCTGCTTCTGGAATTTCGCTACCGAACCTATCGCCTCCTTTTGCAAAAATAAGCTCATTCCCGAAATATTTTTGTGCAATTGCTTCTATTGATTTACATACACTTTTATCTGTATCAATAGAATCAAAAACTTCATCTACTGAACGGAATTCTTCTACATTAGCTCTTCTTGATTCATAAGGCAAAAAGGGTTCGCCATATTTCAGCCTCGCTTGTGCATCACTGTTTAAGATAACAATTAGTTTATCACCCAGCCTTCTCGCTAATCTAAAATATTCAATGTGTCCTATGTGAGGCGGATCAAAATACCCCGATGTAATTATTATTTTCATCTTATTTTCCTCATCTTTGCAATAAAGAATCCCTCTACTCGGCACTCTTCATTAGTTTTTATCATCTTATTTTCCTCATCTTTGCAATAAAGAATCCCTCGGTATTATTGTCAAATGGAAAAATCCTGCAAGATTTTTGCACATTTTTGTCATAATTATTTCCCAGCCAATTTGTAAAACCCTGTCTGCATTTTATGGGCAGGGATATTTTTTCAATCTCAAATTGTCCTGGAAATTCTCGAAGAGCAAAATCAATGACTTCTTCATTTTCTTCGGGCGCATAAGTGCAGGTTGAATAAACCAATTCGCCTCCAACTTCCAAAACTTGAATTGCAGATGAAATCAATCTTTTCTGCACAAGAGACATTTTTTTTATCCCATTTGGATTCCACATCAACGCTGTCTTGGGATTTATTCGCAATGTCCCTTCGCCTGAGCAAGGCGCATCAACGAGAATTTTGTCAAACATGAAACCATTTTGGTATAATTTATTGCACAGAACAGCGCCGTCTTTTCTTGTAATGATTGCATTGCTAACCCCGCATCTCTCAAGGTTGGAAGACAAAATTTTCATTCTCCCAAAATCAGGCTCGTTTGCAATAAGCAAACCAGTATTTTTCATGAGAGACGCGATCTCTGTTGTCTTGCTTCCGGGAGAGGCGCACAAGTCCAGAATTTTTTCTTCTGGTCTTGGATTCAAAACAATAACGGGCAGCATGCTTGAAATCTCCTGCACATAATAATAGCCAAGCAAATGTTCAAAACTTCTTCCCAATTCTCCGGGTTCTAAATCAACCAATTTTCTATCAGCATATTTTCCTTCAATAACCATAATTTCAGGATGTCCTCGGATTGGCTGGTTAATCTTCCATCCTTTATCTTCCAGCTTTTTTTTCAACTCGAGAGGAGAAATTTTCAGTTCATTTACTCTGATTGAATTGACAGAATTTTCTTTAAGTGATTCAATGAATTTTTCATATTCTTGTCCAAGAAGAACTTTCATACGTTCTTCAAATCCTGATTTGAGTTGCATTTTAAGTAAAAAATAAAAAGGCAGTGTATTTATAAGAATTATGAAAGAGGTGAAAAGAGTTCAGGCTCCTGTGCGGATAGATTTTGGCGGAGGAACAACAGATGTTCAGCCATTCCCGAAAATGTATGGCGGCTATGTTTTAAATGCAGCAATAAACAAGTACATCATCGGCGAGTTATCAATGAGTGACAAAAAAGTTTCGCTTTCGTATTATGGAAATATCCCAACTTCTTCTGGATTAGGAACAAGCGGCGTCATGAATCTCGTTTGGCTTTCTCTTATCAGCAAAAAAAAATTTTCCAATGAACAGGATAAAATTAATTTGGCAGAAGAAACTTACAAGCTGGAGCAAATGACAGGACTTGTTGGCGGGAAGCAGGACCAATATGCGGGCGCGCTTGGCGGAATAAATTTTCTTGAATTCAATGACGACAAAGTAATAATTCACAAATTAAAATTAAGACCAGAATTTATAAGAAAACTTGAAAAAAATTTGATTCTTGTTTACACAGGCAAGCCGCACTTTTCAGGAAACACGAACAGCAAAATGATTGAAGGGCTGAAAAAAGGCAAGAGCACAAAAAATTTTCTGCGAATAAAGGGAATTGCAAATCAGATGAAGCATGCTTTGGAAAATGAAGAGCTTGATATTTTTGCAGAATTGTTAAATCAGGAAACAGAAGAAAGAGCAAAATTAAATCCGCAAATTGTTCCGCCACGAATTAGGAATATGATAACTCTTGCAAAAAAAAATGGCGCTAAGGCTGCGAAAATCTGCGGCTCGGGCGGAGGCGGCTCCATCTTATTTTTCGGTGACAAAAACAAGATAAGAAAATTATTCAAAGATAAATGCATTGACTTCAAATTTGACTTTGAAGGCTTGCATTGGATAAGATAATTCTTATTTAGCACAAAGCTTAAATAATCTTATTTTTGCAGTTATGAATGCAAAATACAGTAAAATTAGCAATGAGAAGGGAAGGCACAGAAATTACTTATGAAAAGCTGCCGATAAGTTTCTATGACAAAGAAATCTTTGAAGAGAGAAAGGCAACAGAGCATAAATCAGTTATGGAAATATATTCTTCCGGAAAGCTTGTTAAAAGACTGAAAGCAGAAAGGGCATATATGCAGGAAGTTCAAAATACAGTCCAAAGCAATGTATATTTTGGGGTTAATTCTGTTCAGGAAATAAAGCGAATAAGTGATTCTCCTTTAGTTGAAAAAGTAATTCTCGAGGGCGGGGAAATAGAATTCAGAGTAAATAATGGACAGATAACTGTTTGTTCTAAAAGATATTCCAAAGACAAAGAAGCAACAACAACTTATTCTGTTTCAAAGACATTAAGGCAGGATGTAAGTTCTTATGAAGCCCTGCGAAATGCAGAAGCTGGAGTGTTCAACAGATTGGCACAGCTTGAATTTCAAAAAAGGGCAGATGAGATACATAATGGATTAGTGAGATATGAACAAAAGAGAGAAATAGAAAGAATAGCTGGATTAAAAACTGAAGATATGAAAAATATAGACCCAGAAATAATGAAGACAGTCATAGAAATGGAAGAACAAAAAATAGCTTCTAAAAAACAAACCAAAATTTTGCAATTCCATCCGGATTTAGCGATACAACGGGCTCGGAATGCATTAGATTCAGAGTTCTTCGTTATGGCTTCTTAAAATTCCATCAAAGTTTTCTGTTTCTTTTTGTCAAGAATTATATTTATGTCGAGATTAAAAACCTGGAAAATATTTTCAACAGCAGGCAAAATTTGATGCTTTAAATAATATTCAACATCATAATCGCCTTCCTCATTCGCAAGCTTGACTCTCTCACGCACAAGTTGTTTCTTTTTTTCACGGAGATGCGGAACCCCTGGTTCTGCAATATAAAATTCAATCAGTGCTCCCTCATCAATCGGAATGTGTTTTTCTTCCATTTTTTTCGCAGCAATGACATGGGGCGAAATTGCCTTGTATTCTGAAATCGGTTTTTTCAATTGTGTCCTGATTAAAATTTCACTTTTCTCAACTTTTCTCTGCTTGATTTTTTCTGCAATTTCTTTCACATAATCCAAAGCCCGCTTATCATTTCCGTCTTCAAGAATCATTTTAAGAACTTTATTTTGCATTTCTCTGGCAAGGTCGCACCAGTCTCTTCGAACAGTTTCAAATCCTCTTATTTTCAACTTCCCATTTTCAGAAATCAAAGCATATTTTTTCTTAGCGCCAAATTCGCCTGTTCTTTTTGTAACCCAAATGCCTCTCTTGTAAAAATCCTCTAACTCAAGTTCCATAATTCCGGGAAGCTCTCCGTTAAGAGACTCAAGCATGTCAAGTGTTTCTTTGTTTGATTTTCCATTCTTCAAAAATGCAATGGAATCGGTATCCGAATAAATTGTCTTGAATCCTGACTTGTCAATCTCACCAATTACTTTTTTTATGAAATCTCTGCTGATTGCGGTTGTCGCAGCTGATGCCTCAGGACAATAATATCTTGCCCCAAAAAATCCCTGATAACCGTAAGATGCATTAGCCAGAAGCTTGAAAGCATTGCTCCTTGCACGCGTTATTGCATTTTCTTTTTTCTTCAGCTCCTGCTTGTACTTTTTTCTCAGAAGAATTATTTCCTTCAGCATTTCAGGAAAAAATCCTGGTTTTTTGTTAAAATAAATTTTTTGAGAACGCCCTACCGCCCCAATATCAACTTCAAGAGCATCCTTTTCTTTTTTTTCAAGAAGTGTTGAGGCAGACAGATTAAAAGTCACGATAATGCTCGGCCAGTAGCTTGTGAAATCAAACAAGACAACATCCTCATATAATCCGGGAGTTGGCTGGAAAACAAAAGCACCCTCATATCTTTCTCTTCTTCGCCGTTTTCCAATCTCGTCATGCATCGGACGTTTTTCAGGAATTTCATTGAATCTGTCAAGATTGTGAATTATATAATCTTCAACATTTTTTGACATGCCGTTTCTTGAAACATCAAATGTAGGCTCCTGCATGACTCTTGAAAATTCAAGCAAATCCGGCCAAAATTTGGAAAATAATTTGTAAGTCAAAATAGAATCATGAAGATTGTATTCAAAATAATCTTTCCAATCATTCTCGGACATTTCAGCCATAGACTTAAATTCAAATTCTTTCTTTGTATCGCCTAAAAATTCTTTTGCAACATCATTCAATGACAAAGTTTCTGACTGCATGTATTGCGAATAAGCGGTTTCTATGAATTTCAGCAAATCAACATGGACAATCCCGTCGATTTTTGCAGTCAATACAGCGCCTCTGTGAAAAATCGGCTGGGTTCCATCAAGTCCGAGCGAAAGTTTTATTCCATGTTCTTCGGCCCGCATTTTCAGATAAGGCATGTCAAATCCGTCGCTGAAATATCCAACCAAAAAATCAGGCGAGATTTTTTTCACATAACTTACAAATTTCTCAATAAGCTCTGCCTCATCATTTACATATTCAACAGAATCGTGCCTATCTTTGGTACTCTTCCATGTAATTACTTTTTTGAAATTATCAGAGACAAGCGAAACCATCAAAATCTTTCCTTTCCCGATTCTGAATTCATCGCATTCAATGTCAAAAGCGAGCACCTTTGGTAAAAATTCTGGCGATTCATCATCGTCAATTTTTTTTAATGATTCAACTTTAATGCAAAAATCAACTTCAAGATTTGCATCAATCCCTCCGAATTCCTCGCTGTTATTCAACATCTCCCCTTCAATCTCGTGCCATGACAAAGGCATCATTTTCTTTTCAATTATGTAATGTGTTATGAACCCCAAATCATATCCTCTCCTTTTTTCGATTTCATCCATCCCGAGCTTGTCAGCAATGTCATGCAAATCCTTGTAGTTTGTAGCAAAAATCTTCAATGCCTTCACGTCTTTTCCCATGAACTTCTTGTTATGCAATTCGACTTTCTCAACTCTTGTTTGTCGCCCTTTGACATTCAGCTGAATCTTCTCTGTATATTCTATAATTTTTTGTATTTGCTTTTCGCTTGCTTTGTCTGAAAAAATTGCCCAGAAATAAATATCGCATGAATCGATGACACAAACTCTCCTGCCCTTGCTGTCTCTGCCTATTATTTTCGCATAGTTTCTGCCTTCAAAATCAAAGTAGTCGTAATCGAGGGGAATAAACTTCAGATTCATGGAAAATGTAATTTCACAACCCTTAAATACCTTTTTTCCGATGATTTTTTATGAGAAACAGATATCTCTCAATGAGCAATAGAAATCTAATATTGAATTATCTTAATTATGACTCTGACAAAGATTACAACGGCGCAAGAGGCATTGCCATAACAGAAGCGGTTTTGCAAAGGAATGGCTATGATTTTGAAAGAGCTAAAAAATGGGTTGTAACTAATGGTCTTGCGATGATGGTATCGCAAAATCAAAAATTATTGAGAATTAAACTCGAATCCCGTGTATAATTAATAGCCTTCAATCTCGGGAATTTCTAACCCTGAAATTTCCCACGGCAATCCCAGGAATCGCGCATCATACCTCTTAGCATCTTCTTCAGGTATTCCTGCGCGGGACATTTGCCTTCTCTTGTCAATATAGCTTTTTATTGCAGGTGCGGCTCTGTAAGAAGTTCTGGTGCACAAATTATCATATGTATTCATCAAAAGTCTTTCAATTGAAACCCTCAAGTTATATTCAAATCTTCTGTTTTCATCAAGGCATGCTCTTTTTGCCATGGTTAACTATTGTTAACGGAATTTAAAAATATAATTGTGATTAAAAGATAAATAAATATTAAAACTCTCTTTGATATTTTATTTCATGCCTTATGATATTATGATTGGAAGAGATGCCAGCGACAAGCAAAAATTTGGCGAGAGGGGCTTGATTTTCATAGGAAAAGGTTATGTAAAAATGGGGCAGTATACTTCTCTAAGCAATCGAATTTTGATGGATGTTGTTCGTTCTCATGTTGTTCTCGTTGCGGGAAAAAGGGGCTCTGGAAAATCTTATACACTTGGAGCGATTGCCGAAGAGTTATCAAATCTGCCGAAAGATGTCAGCCAAAATATTGCATCACTTATTTTTGACACCATGGGGATTTATTGGACAATGAAATACAGGAATGAAAAAGATAAAGACCTGCTGAATGAATGGGGATTGAAAACAAAAAACCTTCCTGTGAAAATTTTTGTTCCCTTTGGCCATTATGACAATTACATACAAAAAGGCGTCTCTGTTGATGAAAAATTCGCCTTAGACATAACAGAATTAAATCCAGAGGATTGGATAATAACTTTCGAATTAGATTTGATAAGTCCTGTTTCAATTCTGATTGAAAGAACAATATCTGAATTGAAATCCCGCGGAAGGTTTGGACTGGCAGACATCATTGAATATTTTGAGAGAGACACAAAATCAACACAAGAGATAAAAAATATGGCTGTCTCTTTGTTTGAAGGAGCAAGGACGTGGGGAATCTTTTCAGAAACAGGAAAAGACGCAACGCAGATAAAAGATTTGATAACCGCAGGGACAACTTCTGTTTTGGATTTGAGCGTCTATAATTCAATCGGGGCATTCAATGTTCGCGCATTAGTAATCAGCCTGGTCTGCAGGAAAATTTTCAATGAGAGAATGGAAGCGCGAAAAAGAGAAGAAACATTGGCAATCTCGCGGGGCGCAAATTATTTATCATCAATAGACATCAAAGAAACTCCCTTGACATGGATATTCATTGATGAAGCTCATGAATTTCTCCCTCTTCATGGAAAAACATCAGCGTCTGACGCATTGATTCAATTGCTGAGAGAGGGGAGGCAGCCGGGAATTTCAGTTGTCATGGCAACCCAGCAGCCAGGGCAAATTCACAGAGACGTTATGACACAATCAGACATTGTAATCTCTCACAGAGTTACATCAAAACCTGATTTGGAAGCCTTAGGTTTTATTATGCAAACATATCTCACAGACAGCATAAAAAAATACATGAATGACCTTCCTTCATTAAAAGGCTCTGCAATAATTCTTGATGATAATTCAGAAAGAATTTATCCTATGCGTGTAAGACCAAGGTTCACATGGCATGGCGGCGAAGCGCCTACTGCAATTGGTGTGGAGAAATGATTAATTTAAAACAATAAAATCAACTCTTATTCTGTATTTGTAAGGTGAAATTTCTCCAGCTTTCTTTATTCTCAAAATCTTGATTTTCTTTCTATATCTTCTTGCCTCTTTTTTTATTTTTTCAGCAATGGAATCTATTTCATCTTCTTTGCAAAAATCATAATAAAAAATGCGCGTCCCTTTTTTAGATAACATGAATGCCTGTTTCAAAAAAAAGTCTTTCAGCTGTGGACGAGGCATGACAATAATATCGTAATATGTTGGAATATTTTCATCTTCTCTTTGGGGTGGGCGGGGGGGCACAGATTGCTGAATCAATTTTTCCGCAATTCTTTTAATATCGCCCGGCAACAAAATAACTTTGTGCTTCAGTTTATTTAATTCAATATTCATTTTTGCATAATAATTTGCTTTTCTGTTTATCTCATTGGAATAAACATGTTTTGCTTTCGAATTCCTAGCAATAACAATCGGATAAGGACCGACTCCGGCGAACATGACGAGAACAACATCGCCCTTTTTTATCTTGCCTGCAATTTCTTTCCTTTCGTTGCTCAATCGGGGCGAGAAATAAGTTTCATCAACATTGAATCTGAAGATGCAGCCATTTTCGCGATATAGGACTTCTTTTGTTTTTTCGCCTGCGAGATATTTTGTTGTTTGCTTTCTTAATCTTCCTTTAAATCTCCCGACTTTTTCAAGGATAGTCTTTACTGATTTATTTGCTTTCAATAAATTTCTTGCAAAAACAATTTTGTCTTTAGGCTTTGCTCCTTTCTGGAATTTCACGATTGCTATATTTCCAAAAACATCAAAAGAACCTTTCTCCATCAATAAAAGACAAAGATAATCTTTATAAAAACAATGGCGCTATTAATGATATGAAAAGGGGCTTGATTAAAATAATTTTTTTATCCATGATATCGCTGACTGGATTCATCAATGCGCAATCTGTAATAGGTGATATATTATCCGGAATTGACCCAACCTTAATCACACTCTCTGTCTTTTTTGTTTTCTTATTTGCTGTCCTTTTTTTCTCAACATCAAAAATTTTCAAGACACGAGATATTTACGGAAGAGAAAACAGGACAATTCCTGCCGTAATTTCCCTTGCAATATCCTTCCTCGCTGTATATTGGATTAATCAATCAGTAAGTATAGGGACAGTCTTCACTGGATTAGGAATTTCGCAGGATTTGCTGTATACGATTGCCCCAATTATTCTTCTCGCTGCGCTTGTGTTTTTCCTTATAAAATTCAAGATTTGGACGCTTGTAATCGTCGGCGGCATATTACTCTTGGCGGGCGTCTTGGGATTGATTTATTCAACAGACCTCGCGATAATAATCGGAATTATCTTAATCATTCTGGGATTATTTTTTGCATTCAGGAGCAGTAGAAGAAGAAAGTTCGGAGGTGGTCGCGGCTCAGGCCGCATCCCGTCAGGAGGCGCCACTACTAATGTATACAATGCAAGGCATGAGCAGAACGTAACAAATATCAGAAACGAATTCACGAGAGAACATAATATTCTTAATGAGATAAGAAGAGATGAAGCATCTGCGAAAGCAGAGGCAACGCAGGAAAAACAAAAAGAACAGCAATTTCTTGTGACAGAAGAAGAATCATTAAGCAATCAACTCAAATCACTAATGCGGGAATATAACGAGATTCAGGCAAAAGATCCTTCAAATCCAAGATTGCGCGCTTTAATAGACGATATGAATAATATTAGAGCTGAGCAAAGAAAATTAGGCAATCCAAATATTCCTCCATCACAATTGCCAAATCTCCAAAAAGAAGTTTTATTGCTTGAAAACAAGGCCCAAGCTGATGAAGCAGCTGCAGCACAAATTGAAAGGGGTGATATTCAGACTGCAACAGAAAGAGCACGGCAGGCAGGGCAGCAGGCAATGACTGAAAGACAACAGGCATTAAATGCGTACAAAAACGAATATGACAGTTACAAAAGAGAATATAATGAAATAATGCAGGAATATAATAGACTAGTAAGCTACGATCGCACAAACCCTCGAATACAAAAATTAGCGCAGGATGCACAAATGATAACAAATGAAGTTAGTAGAATAAAGGCTGAAATGGATAATATTGAAAGAGGTGGGTAAATCAATTAAAACCACTTATTCAAATCCTTTTGCTTATTTTGTTCCTCTGATTCTTCAAGCTTTTCAAGCTGTTTGTCAATCCTCTCTTCTGAAAAATCATGCTGCTTTACAAGAATCTTTTTGATTTTATTCTTGTCTAATTTGCTGAATTTTATTTCTTCATTTATCACATTTGGTTTATGAAACAAAGCAAAAATTTCTTTCCAGTCAAATTTGTCCTCTTCATTCATTTTTTCCATTTGCTCTTCAACGCTTTTGAAAATAAGAACAGGTTGCTTATATCTCTGAACAATTCCTAATGCTTTTTTCTGCCCTATTCCCGGAATTCCTTTTGGGTTGTAATCAGTACCAACAAGAATTCCAAGGCAAATCAACTGATCCAAATTTAAATTGAGAGTATTCAAGACTTTTTCAAGTTCAATCATCTCTGGATTAATTTCAATCCAGCCTCGAAAAGTTTTTCTCCTTTTTGCAAGAGTTAAATTTCTGATTAATCTTGGCGTACCAAACAGCAAGCTGTCATAATCCTGGCTGACGCTTGCATAAATTTTGTCTTTTATGCGCGCAAGATAAGCAGCTTCTGCTTCGCCTTCGCCCGGCGCTTGCACGACTGCAATTCCCATGGCATTCAAAAGTTCCTTGCTCTCTTCAATCATTTCTTCATTGAGCCTTATCAACTGGCTTCCATATCTTTTCATTGCAGCCAAATCTTCTTCCTGCGTTGCTTTCTCGTATTTTTCTCTTGAAATATCCCTGCTCTCTTGCCTTCTCTCAAAGGTTTTGTATTTCAATTCAGGGGGTTCGCCGTCAAAAGCATAAACTAATTTTATTCCTTCTGAAAGCAGGCTTATGTTTCTGTAAAAAATTCCGGACAAATGACTCGTGACTCGCCCTTTATTGTCCATCAATGGAGTTCCATCAGGCTGCCTTATCGTCGATAAAAATTGATATAGAGTATTGAATGCATCAACGCAAAGTATCTTGCCTTTCAAATCTGAAATTTTTATTTCCTCGCGGGGTATTATTTCACTTATATTCAATCCCATTATGCAAAATCCTCCTGGATTTTGTATCCGCAGATTTCCTGTCGAGAACATAAGAAAAATTTCTTATTTTTCATCATATTAATCAAGAATAGAACACTCTCGTATATAAAAGATTTGTGAATTCAACACTCAACTTCGTGCCTCTTACAAGGCCGCTCACTTCGTTCCATATTTTCTTAAACTAATAATCAAAGAAGTTATTAGATTAAGATTGAAGAAAAATATTAAAAAATGAATCTAATTCTTCTTATTATCATTAAAATCATCAGCCACTAATTTTATCCAAATATTCCGTTTCCTCTTTATCCAATTTCAATTCTTTTCTCGCATTTTCATTTTTCAAAATCAATCGCAGCAATGGAAATTCAAACATTGCCCTTTTTGCGCCAACATGAACATGCTCTGCATACTTTTTTGCAATTGAAACTTTTTTTGCTGTTTTCTGATTATTGAGCCAGATTTTCAAAACCCTGTCTGGCTTTTTATAATTTGTAAACCCTCTTTTCACGCCGTCTTTTGCAGCCGCAATTCCATAACTCAATAAAATATTTTCATAAACCAAAAATCTCCAATATTGCTGCCTGTAGATTCTTCCTTTGAAAACGTCAGCAATCGCTAACGCAAGATAAGCTTTTTGCAATTCAACATCTTTGTATTCTGCAGGAATATTTTGTTCTATCCACAGCATTATCTGATCTATCGGCATATTGACAGAATCAAAAATTCGCAGCGTATTTTCACTTGGCTTTTCTTTGAAAATTAACCTTAAGGCATTGAAAATGTCCATTTCCTTGTTTCTGTCGTTTTCAAGAATTTTGAATGGGTCTTCCATTCCGCATGCAATCTGCAAATCATTTATGGCGGCGCGCAAATCGCCTTTTGCTTTAATTGAAATTCCAGTAAGAATATTATTATCAACGAATTTATTCTCTTTTTTCAATATTGAAATCAAAACATCCTTTATTGTCTTGTAATCAATTTCTTTTAATTGAACCAATTCAGATAATTTTCTTAAGGTACTAAAATTCCTGTCCCAGATATCATTTGCAGTCATGATAATCGGCCAGCCCGCATCCTCTACAAAGCTTGTCAGTTCAGAAAGCCCGCCCCAGTCTTCTTTAGAAATTCCGTCAACTTCATCAACGAGAATTATTTTTCTTTCCTTTGTGAGAGATTTTTGTTCAAGTGCGGGGCGCAATACCTCGCCCAATCTTTCTTTGCTTCTCAAATCAGAAGCATTTAACTCAAAGATTTCAGAATTAAATTCATTTGCAGCAGCATAAACCAAAGTTGTTTTTCCTGTCCCAGGCGGGCCGTAAAGAATCATTGCATTTTTCCCTTTTCCGAAATTTTTGAGAAAGATTTGCAGTTTTTCAATTGCATCATTTTGCCCTCTTATTTCAGAAAATTTTTTCGGTCTGTAAATTTCAATCCATGGCATTTTAACTCTTTCCCAAACCTGCAAGAACAAAACTTGCAAGAAGAGCCTGAAGTTGTATGAAAGGGTCGCTTCCTTCAATAATCCTGAATTCGGCCTCGCCTGTTTTTTCAGTTAGTTTGACCTTTATATCAGGCTCAATCGGCAGATTCCAAATTTCTTTCTGGATCGATTTTATGACATCCTGCCCTGAAACTGATTCTTTCAGCATAATGTCAAAAAGCTTGTCTTTTGATTTCTGAAAATCTCCCGAAACAGCATAGTCCAGGACAACCTTGATATCTTTGGGTTTTGTGTTTGAGATTATTGTCATAACCAAATCAGAAGTTATCGACGGAGAAATTGCTGCAGTCGCTTGAAGAAGATTTATGCATCGCCTGCAGTCACCTTCGCTGCCTTCATAAAGCATCTCAGTAACCTCCGGACTCATCGTTAGTTTCTCGCCGCTAACAATTTTTTGGATAACTTTCTCGATGTCTTTTTTTTCCAGTAACTTAAATCGGAAAATTGCGCAGCGCGATTGAATTGGATCTATGATTTTTGTTGAATAATTGCATGACAAAATAAATCTGCACGTTGAAGAATAATTTTCCATTGTCCTTCTCAATGCCTGCTGTGCTTCCGGCGTGAGTGCATCGGCTTCATCCAAAAAAATAACCTTGAATGGCACAGAACCAAGTGATTTTGTCCTTGCAAAGCCTTTGACTTTGTCTCTTATGACATTAATTCCCCTTTCATCAGAAGCATTCAATTCAAGATAATTATCTCTCCAGTCTTCATGAAAAAGTTCCTTGACAGTTATCAATGCCAGTGTAGATTTTCCGGTTCCAGCAGGCCCTGCAAAAAGCAAATGCGGAATATTCATTGATTTCGTAAGCGATTCAACTCTCTTAACAACATTGTCCTGCCCCACCATTTCAGAGAATTTTACCGGGCGGTATTTTTCAGTCCAAATTTCGCTCGCCATGTGACACCTCCAGCGGGTTTCTGCAATTTCCAGCAACCATTAATAATAAATTTTGAATAGAAACTTATAAAGATTATTGTGTTAATTAACCAATTATTTGGCTTATCTGCTTCTTTCCCTCTTCATCTTCCTTTTTCTCTTTTCTTTTCTAAGGCGTTTTCTCTGCCATTTCCAGCGCATTTGCCTTTTCTTTTTCCATCTTCGTGATGAGCGTTTCATATTAATATTTTTGAAATTTGGTTTATAAATTTTTGTTCTTTGTATACAACCCAATCGAAAGAGCCTTGTCGATTATGTGCCCTTCCATTGCGCTTTCAACATCGCTTTTTCTTGAACCTTTTGGAAGATTCAGTTTAATATCTAAAGCATAAAATTTGAATTGATATCTGTGAGTTCCTGAATGGGGACAGGGACCGCCATATCCAATCTTTCCAAAATCATTCATTCCTTCAACAGAATTTTTGGGGACAGAATTTTCATGTATCTCTCTTGTTTCTTTAGGAATATTCCATAAAACCCAATGCGTAAAAATTCTGGATGGCGAGTCAGGATCATCAACAATAAGAAGTAATGTTTTTGCGTTTTCAGGAACATCAATGAATTCCAAAGGCGGATTTACGTTTTCTCCATCGCAGGTATATTTTTTTGGAATCCATTCTCTGTTTGCAAAAACACTTTTTATTTTCATGTTTTTTTAAGGAAAACAGAATTTATATTTTTATCACCCGCTTTTCTTATTAGTATTTCTCACGATTATCAAGAACGCAAGTTTAATTGAAATTTTTTACTATTAACAGATTTCTCTTATCATTAAATTAATAAACCAAACTATAATTTCTATTTTATGCCAGAACGTGTTGATTTTCGAGACCAAATTTCAAGAAACAAAATAAAATCATTTGTTTTAATATCAATAATTTTTATATTCATAATTCTGCTCGGCTATGTAATCTCATTTGCCTTCAGTCCAGATTATTTTCTCACAATATTGATTCTTGCAATAATCTTTTCTATTTTTTATGTAATGATAAACTTTTACAATTCAGATAAAATAGCTCTGGCAAGTGTTGGCGCAAAAGAAGCAAACAAAACCCAGCACAAACAATATTATGACATAGTAGAGTCTTTGACGATTGCATCTGGTCTCCCCATGCCAAAACTTTACATTATGGATTCGCCGCAGATAAATGCATTTGCTTCAGGAAGAGATCCAAAGCATGCGGTTGTCTCTGTAACCCGCGGTTCTCTTGAAAAACTGGATAAAAAAGAATTAGAGGGAGTCCTTGCTCATGAATTGTCTCACATTGCAAATTATGATATTAGATACATGACTTTCGCAGCAGTAATGGTTGGCATGATTGCAATAATATCTGAAATTTTCCTCAGAAGTTTGTGGTTCAGAAGCAGCGATAATGACAACAGAGGAAATGCAATTTTCTTGATTCTTGGGATAGTTCTTGCGATTCTTGCCCCGATTGCTGTCACACTTGTCCAGCTTGCAATTTCAAGAAGAAGGGAATATGCAGCTGATGCATCTGCTGTAAAATTCACCCGCTATCCTCGCGGCTTGATAGAAGCACTGAAAAAAATAAAAGAAGAAAATCAGCCGGAAAAAAAAGTTGCAAAGGCAATTGCTCCTCTGTTTTTTGCAAATCCTTTAAGCAATTTGGCTTCCACGCATCCCCCAATAGAAAAGAGAATTGAAGTATTGGAAAGAATGTAATTTCTGCTTTTTATTATTTCTTCGTCGGGGTGGAGTGGTTGGGGTGAGCAATTTCGCGATGAACAGGACAAAATGGGCGAGCGGAATTGCGAATAGGAGGCGGGAAAACTTATAAATATCTAATACCTTTCTTAAAAATGGGTTTTATAAGGGGTTTGCTTTTTGTATTTGTATCAATAATATTAATGCTCTCTGTTTTATCATCTGGCATTCTTTACACAATATCATCTTCTTTGAAATATGAAACAGTTCAAAAGCAGGCGCTTAATGTCGTGCAGCCATTAATTGAACAAATAAATTTGGCTCAGCAGATTAATTCAAGTCTCCCGATAATAAAGCAATATTGCCAGTACAATCTAAATTATATTATCAATTACCAGGGATACACTTTTCGTTTTCCATGCAGCGACGTAAATGACACGTCGCGGATAATCAACGATACTGTAAAAAATTTTGTTGATGATTTGTATTATAAGCAATATGATTGCAATTATTGGGATTGCTTCAGCAAGTATTCCCCAATTTTTTTGATATCTGAAAAATCAGAACTTTATTGGCTCGGACTTTTCTATTACGCGCTGGCAATATCTGTAATTTCAGCATTAATTCTATTCATTTTGTTCAGGAGAAAATATGATTTATTGTTTTTGTCCGGGGGGGTTGTAATTTTCTCATCAATTCTCGTTATTGGAATAGGAAAAATAATTTCATTGTTTTCAAATCAGATAATTTCAAGCGTCGCTTTATTATTCTTCTCGCAATCCAATTTTGTATTTATAAGAATGCTGATAATCGGATTTGTTTTGATTTTTGCGGGTTTAATCGTCGAATTGTTTAGGGCCGGTTTCAAAATTTATGATATGTTTTCAAGATTCGGGCATGAAGAAGAAGTTAAAGAAAAGCCGGATCAAAAAAAGAAAAAATGAGTTCTATCTTAATTGAAGAAGAAACTTTTGAAAAAGCAAGAAAAAAAATACGGGAAAGCAATGACAAAGAAATAATTTTTTCAAGCAATAATGATAACCTAAGCAGAAAAGTTTTGGAAAAAGAGAACATTAATATTCTATTGATAAAACAAAAAGGGCGAAAAGATAAGCAAAAGCAAAGAGATTCTGGATTCAATTTGGTTATGGCAAAAATTGCAAAAAAGAAAAATGTCAAAATAGGAATCTACCTTGATGAAATTTTTAATTCTTCAGAAAAAGAAAAGGCAGAAATTATTGCAAGAATAATCCAGAACATCAAAATTTGCAACAAAAATAAATTAGGAATGAAGTTTATAGCATTGAACGAAAAACATGAAAGAAATATTTATGATTTGAAAGCACTTGGTCTCGTCTTAGGGATGCCAACGACTATAATAAAACATTTATAAGATAATAATTTCTCTAACGAATATGGACGCAAAAAGGATATTAAATTCTCTGAGCCCAAACGAATTGAAAATCCTGCCATATATAGAAGAAAAAGATATAAATTCAATCTGCAAAAAGTCCAATCTTGACAAGACTTCTGTAATAAGAGCTTTGGAATTTTTAAAAAACAAAGGAATTGTGGAATTATCATATGAAAAAGAAAAAATAATTGATTTGGGAATTAATGGAATTTTGTACAAAAAGAAAGGGCTTCCTGAAAGGCGCTTGCTGAACCTTCTTGAAGAAAAAAGAATAATCTCTCTTGATGAAGCATTAAAGCAAAGCAATTTGTCAGGTGATGAATACCGCGCATCAATTGGCAGCCTGAAGAAGAAAAATTTTATAGATATAAGAAACGGGAAAATATTTCTCGACCTTGGGGAAAATGAAATTGCAAGAAAAATGTCCGAGGAAATTTTCATTGAAATCTTGCCGATAAAGTTTGATTCCCTGCAAAAAGAACAATTTGGGGCATTTAAGGAATTGCAAAAAAGACGGGATATAATAAAAGTTGAGGAGGAAAAGAACATTAGAATAAAGGCGACTGAAAAAGGAAAAATGCTCATGAGTTCCAGAATGAAATCAGAAAATTTAATTGAACAATTGACGCCCGAAATGATAAAATCTGAGAGATGGAAGGGGAAAAAATTTAGAACCTATGATATTTTTTCTCCGGTGCCTTCGATAAGTGGCGGCAAGAGGCATTTTGTAAATCAGGCAGCAGATTATGCCAGAGGAATTTGGACAGACATGGGATTCAAAGAAATGAGTGGTGATATTATTCAAAGTTCTTTTTGGAATTTTGATGCGCTTTTCACTGCGCAGGACCATCCTGTTCGCGAAATGCACGATACTTTTTTCATAAATAAAAAATCAGAATTGCCTGAAAAAGAATTAGTCAAGAAAGTCAAAGAGAGCCATGAGCATGGTGTCGATGACAGCAAGGGATGGCAATATCCATGGAATGAGGAAGAGGCAAAAAAATTTGTTTTGAGAACACATACAACGTGTCTTTCAGCACAAACTCTTGCCAAATTAAAATCAAATCAGCTTCCTCAGAAATTCTTCGCTTTGGGAAAATGCTTCAGGAACGAAACAGTTGATTGGAATCATGGCTTTGAATTCAACCAAACAGAGGGAATTGTCGTCGATAAGAATGCAAATTTCAGGCACCTTCTTGGATATTTGGAGCAATTTTTCAAAAAAATGGGATTTGAAAAAATCAGATTTCGTCCTTCTTATTTCCCTTACACAGAGCCAAGCGTCGAAATTGATGTATGGTATCCTGAAAGAAAAATCTGGAGAGAATTGGGCGGTGCGGGAATTTTCAGGCCGGAAGTTGTAATTCCTCTGCTCGGAGAAAATATTCCGGTTCTTGCATGGGGTCCGGGTTTTGACAGAATGATAATGGAATATTATAACATAAAAGACTTGAGAGAACTTTATAAAAATGATTTGAATCTTTTGAGAAAAATTAAATTTTGGATGAAAACATGATGGAA
>CAYXOE010000006.1:0-4203 GCA_964466855.1 Candidatus Woesearchaeota archaeon | reverse complement strand
GAAAACTGTATCTTCTGTAAAATAGCAAATGGCGAAATTCCTGCTGTGAAAATCTGGGAAGATGAAAAACATATTGCAATACTTGATAAGTCTCCAAATGTAATCGGAATGACATTGGTAATGCCAAAAAAACATTTTAATTCTTATGCTTTCGACATGAATGACAACGATTATTGTGAATTAATGAAGGCCTCAAAGAAAGTTGCAAAACTTCTCGATAAAAGATTAAATGTCAAAAGAACAGCGCTCGTAATGGAAGGACTTGGTGTTAATCATGTTCACATAAAACTTTATCCTCTTTACGGACTTGATAAAAAATTCAAAGAAACATGGGCAAGTGAAAGAAAATTTTTTGAAAAATATGAAGGATATATCAGCACTCATCTCGGCCCTGAAAAATCGCTTGATGAATTAAAAAAGATAGCAAACAAAATTAAGGAGGCGAGCGAGAAATAAATGGCAATCGTATCAATAAACCGCCAGCAGTTCGAGAAAGAAATAGGAAAAATAGACGAGAAAATGGAAGAAAGAATTGCAATGCTCGGGACGCCGATTGAAAAACTAACGAAAGAGGAGCTGCAGATTGAAGTATTTCCAAATCGCCCCGATATGCTTTCTTATCACGGATTCAAGAGAGCGCTTCTCGCATTTCTTGACAAAAGAACAGGCATTCAAAAATACAAAATAAATAAATCAGATTACAAAGTAGTTGTTGACAATTCTCTAGGGGAAATAAGACCATGCACGGCATGTGCAATTATAAAAAATCTGAAATTTGATACAAACAAGATTAAAGAAATAATTGACATTCAGGAAAAATTGCATTTGACTCTCGGAAGAAAAAGAAGAAAACTTGCAATAGGAATTTATCCCCTTGAAAAAATAAAATTTCCAATTACCTTCAAAGCAATTGAACCTGATAAAATTAAATTTGTCCCGCTTGATTCTGAAAAAGAAATGTCCGGCTTGGAAATTCTTCAAAGGCATCCGACAGGAAAGGAATATGCATCGCTTCTTGCAGGAAAAGCAAAATTTCCTGTCTTCATAGATTCTGAAAACAGAATTCTGAGTATGCCGCCGATAATAAATTCGCACGACACGGGACGCGTGACAGAAAAAACAAAAGATGTTTTTGTTGAATGCTCTGGATTCAATTTGGAAATTTTAAGAAAGTGCCTCACGATACTTATTTCCACACTTGCAGATATGGGCGGGGAAATTTATGAAATTGAAGTCGGATATGGACGGGATAAAAAACTATTCCCGAATTTCGAAACAGAAAAATTAAAAATCAATCTTGGAAATGTAAACAGGCTTCTTGGGATAAATTTGAGAGAAAATGACATAAAAAAATTATTGGAAAGAATGGGATATAATTACAATAAATTAGTTGAAATTCCGGCATGGCGAACAGACATTCTCCATGAAGTCGACATAATAGAAGATATCGCAATAGCTTACGGATATGATAAATTCATCCCCGAAATACCATCAATTTCAACAATCGGGCAAGAAAATTCAAGAGAGAAAATAAAAAGAAAAATTTCAGAAATTTTAACAGGCTTGAACATTCTTGAAATTTCAAATTATCATTTGACAACACGCAGAGAACAATTTGAAAAGATGGCAATGAAGGGGGAAAATTTCATTGAAGTCGAAAATTCAAAAACAGATTATAATATCTTAAGAAAAGATTTGACTCATTACCTATTTAAAATTTTTTCAGAAAATGTAAAAAATGAATTTCCGCAAAGGATTTTTGAAATTGGGAAGGTTTTCTATTTAAAGGACAATCATCCGCATGAAAAAGAGAATCTGGCGCTTGCAATTTCTCGGGGAAATTTCACAGAAATAAAGCAGATTTTAATTTATTTGTTCAAGATGATGGATTTGGAAATCAAGTTTGAAGAGCCTCATGAAATCGCGAGTTATTTTATTGAGGGACGCGCTGCAGAAGTAATACTTAACGATAAAAGAATCGGATTCGTCGGTGAAATTCACCCCAAAATTCTTCGCAATTGGAAAATGAGAATGCCTGTTTCTATTTTTGAGATAGATTTAGAAGAAATATTCAAAAATATTGTGTAGCCCTAGTTCAATGGCATTAAATCTGCCTTTCCCTTTCTTCTCTCTCCATCTTGCTCATAAACTCCTTTATGAATTTCTCACTCTTCTCCCTGTTTCTTATTTCTGTAAGAGGATAAAATTCCAAATCTCCTGCAAATCTTTTATCTGTTTTTACATCAGTTGCAACTCTGTCTCTTATTTCCTTGCTCAAAGCAACTTCGCCGTTTGATACAGCGGCCAATCTTTTCGCAACAGAGATCAAACTTCCCAAGCTCATAAATTTCAATCCATTAATTCCATGCTTTGCAATAATGTTTCCGTAATTTACAGAAATTCCAAAATCAATCTTTTGCTTCATTAATCTGTTGTGGTCTTCAAGAATTTTTCTTATTTTTTGCGCTGTCTCAATTGCATTCAGCTCATTATTGAATTCGCTCGTCTTGATCGGGGCAAAAATGAAAAAGAAAAATGTCCCGTTTTCATAAACTACGGCATTTGATTCATCAGCAAGATATTTCAGTCTATTCATCGTCTCGTTTACTCCCCCTTTCCCGTTGCGGATATCCTCGAAATTTTTTATGTCAAGGCAGACAATGCTCGATGTTTGTTTCTCGCCCTGTATCGACGACGAAAATTCGGCAATGTTTCTGCTCTTCACCATGCGCCCCCTATTGGAAACTGTTTCACCATTGCTGATCAATATCCCGTCCCTTAATTTGAAATTTCTGTTCATGTTTATCTTCTTCATAAATTTGCCTTTCCTTACCTTTCTGAATAAAAAGAAAATCGCAAATACCAAAATCAAAATTAAAGCAATCCAAACAACAGGATATTGAATGAAACTTACAACGCCTTGTGTGGCCTGCTGGACATTGACTGCATTTCCTGTCAACAAAACCCGTCCGCTGTATAATGAATTTCCATCAGAGCTCGAGACTTCAATTTGATAATTTCCGTCGGGTGCTTTCAAAACATATTTTTGGCTTTGCCCTACATCCAAAGAAACATTGAAGGCAATGGTCTGATTTCCGACTTTAACATAAATAGAATCATCATAAGGAACATTTCCTTTGTTTGTAACCAAAAGCGTCGTATTTATCAGACTGGCAGAAATCGCTGAATTTTTCAGAACCTTGAAAGCAGCTTGTGCAGTTAATCCATCAGACTCAGCAAAAATGCTCCACGCTCCGGAGACGTCATCATAACTTACAGGAATACTAAACATCTGCCCTGTTGTTGCATTTTTCTGGTCCATTATTTCCCCGTTGCTGTTTCGAACAGTAAAGCTCACAGAAGAATTTATTTCCTGCCCGGTTTGATCATACAAAATTGGTTGAATATAATAAGTGCGTCCGGGCATTATGTCTGTAAAATCATTGATAGGAACAAGATTCAGAGTCGTTGGGATCTGATCAATCTGGATATTGAAAAACGTATATCCAGTATTTGTTTGGGCGCCGGAAGAATCTGATTCAGAAGAAGTTATCTTCACTAAATATTGTCCTGCCGCGGCCGTTGGAGGAATTGTGAGATTAAAATAAAAATTTCCGTTGTTCACGGGAGCCGAGCCTTGATAAAGAACACTATTCCCCGAGATATTTATATTTGCAACACCGTCGATATTCTGCCCGTTTTGTTTTATAGCTGTCCCGGAAATTGAGACCTGGCTTCCTGGCTTGAATTCTTTATCGCCAGATAAAACAGTGACATTTATAACATTTGAAATTTGAAATTGCGATGAGAAATAATTTATTCCATCTAGAGCCGCTTTAATCTTGCATATCCCGGGAGAACCTATTTGCAAGGCTGGTGTCAATGTAAATTGAAGGGGAATAGTATAATTAACAAGAGGCAGGTCAGTAAAACTCGTTGAAAATTGCATGACTTGTGCATCATTGCAAACAAGATATGCTGAAAAACTATTGCCGGAAATAACAGGCGATGTTTTTACAACATCACCCAGATTATATAATGAGTTTGGTTGCTGGTTCCACTGCAACTCAGCGGAAGCAAAAGAAATAAAAGAAATCAAAAAAAGCAGCGCTGATGCAAGCACCAAATTGAAAATTATCTTCCTCATTTTAATCTCTTATACATATCGTTTTAGATTTATAAATATTTAGTAGATAATATTTA
>CAYXOE010000005.1:30401-34881 GCA_964466855.1 Candidatus Woesearchaeota archaeon | reverse complement strand
ATCCTTGTAAGCTTCAGGGGCTTCTTCCAGCATTCCTTTTATGCTTCCTGCCTTGAACCTGACATTTTCTCTTTCAAGCTGTTTTTTTAATTGTGTTTCTGTGATTTCTTGCTTTGCCTTTGTTCTCGACAATAATCTTCCTGCCCCATGAGCTGTTGATGCAAATGAAAATTCCTCCGCCTTTTTTGTTCCTAACAAAATGTAAGAAGCAGTTCCCATGCTGCCCGGAATCAAAACAGGCTGTCCTATCTTCCTGTATTCTTCTGGAATTTCTTTTCTTCCTTTTCCAAATGCACGGGTAGCGCCTTTCCTGTGAACACATAATTCAACTTTCTTTCCATTTATTTTAAATGGCTCAAATTTTGCAATATTGTGTGTGACATCATAAACAATTTCAATTTTCACATTCTGAAAAAACTTCTCAAATGATTTTCGAATATTATATGTAATGATTTGTCTGTTCACAAATGCAAAATTTGCAGCGGCATTCATTGCTTCAATGTAATCTTTTGCAAGGGAAGAAACGAGTGGCGCATAAATTAATTCCCTATCAGGCAAATTTTCTTTTCCAAATTCATTCTCCATTTTATGAATGTAATCCGAAGCTGTTTGGTGCCCTAATCCTCTGCTTCCCGTATGAATCAAAACAGTTATCTGATTTTTTTTAATCCCAAAAACTTTTGCAGCACCAGCATCAAAAATCTCATCAACAAATTGTACTTCTATAAAATGATTTCCAGAACCAATTGTCCCAAGCTGATTTTTTCCTCTTGCTTTTGCTCTCTGTGAAACTTTCAATGCATTTCCTTTTAATGTTCCTTTGTCTTCTATTCTTTCAATGTCTTTTTTTGTGGCATATCCTTTTTTCAAAGCCCATTGCAATCCTGTCTCAAGAATTTCGTCAATTTCTTTTTCAGATATTTTTAATTCCCCGCCCCTTCCCAGTCCAGACGGAATATTTTTGTACAGTTCATTTAAAATCTCGTCGCGTTTTTTTATGAATTCGTCTTTTGTAATATCTGTTTTCAGCAATCGCACGCCGCAGTTTATATCGTAACCGACACCGCCAGGCGAAATAATTCCTTTCTTTAAATCAAATGCAGCAACTCCCCCGATCGGAAATCCATATCCTTGATGCGCATCAGGCATTGCAAGGGATTTTTCAATAATTCCTGGAAGCATCGCGACATTTTTTGCCTGCTCAAGTGTCTTATCCTGTTTTATTTTTTCAATCAAATCATCAGATGCTAAAATGATTGCGGGGGCTTTCATTTTTCCTTCTTTTGGGATTTCATAAATGTTCTGTGAAATTTTTTTAAGTTCCATGTTATTTTATTGTTTTTATAATTTCATTTGCAATCTCATCGGCAGTCTTGCCTTTAGTATAAACAATGTAACTGCAAAATTTTCTTAAAACTAGTGGATATTTTCTAAAATCATTCCTTGCCATTTTATACAATTCTTGTTTTTTCATACCCCTAAAATGTTTCCTGTTTCTTTCCCTTTTGAATAAAAAATCAATTGATTTCTTAATATATTCAGAAGGAAGTAATCCAATAACTATTGAATTTTTTTTTGCAATTTTTCTTATTTTTTTGCTCTCTTTTTGATATTTCCTGGAGCTGATTGAGCCGCCGGACAGATCAAAAACAAAGTTCTTTTTTTTATAAATATTGATAATAAGACTATATCCTTTTTCTTTTATAAAATCATGAAGTGCTCCGGATTTTATTGCCTTGTCCAGCCCGCCTTGCGTCTTTAAAGCCTTTTCGCCAATTTCGTCTGAAGAATAATATTTTAATTTTAATTTCTTAGCTAAAATTTTTGCAATGGTAGACTTTCCGATAGAGCGGGGGCCAGTTATTGTTATTTCCATGTCGATAAATATTTCTCCAATAACTTCTTGCTTTTAATCCTATCTTTTTTTGTCCTGTTTTCAATAATTATTTTTCTCAAATTTCCCTCTTTTAACTTATCTAATAAATCTCTCCATGAAAAATTTCCATCGCCTAAATACTTATGAGAATCTTTTTCTCCATTATTATTATGAACATGAATATTTACCAGTCTTGATTTAACTTTATCAATGAATTCATCTAAATCCACATTAAATTTTCCACTATGAATTGCAATATTTAAATGCCCGATATCTAAACAAAAATTCAGTTTTGGAAAAATTTTTAGAATTCTTAGAATTGTTTCATCTGAACATACATAATTCTCATAAATCATTTCTATATTTTGTTTTTTTGCAAAATTAATGATATCATTAAATTTCTTAATTTCATCTTTTGATAGCTCTGCTTCCTTCATGTGAAAATTTAATTCTTTTATTCCTATAATTTTTGCGATTATTATCTCTGATCTTAAAATATCCATTTCAGCATCAGCGAATTCAGGTATTCCTCTTTCTCTGCAACTAAAAATTCTGCTTAATTGGCTGTGCATTGACAAATCTTTTCCCCTGAACGTTTCTTTGAGATTTACTAAAATTAAACTATTGGGTTGAAATCCGGGAGCATTGGATTTAAATTCATAGCCGCCAAAAGGATAATCTTTAAATGAAAATTCTTTGAAATCACTAATTCCGCAACATATTACAGGTTTCATTTTCTAGTATAATTTGCAAATAATTGTTTTGCTTTTTGAAAATCATCAACGTCTCTTATAGAATATTTTAATTTCTTTCCATCCCTCTTAAAAATTTTAATACTATGGGTGAAATTTCCAAATTTTATTCTTTCAATATTGCTATAATCAACATAAAAATTTTTAGGATTTGAATTTAAAATTTGCTCTATGGTCATTGAAGAAAGCATTTCTTTCAGTTTGTTTTCAATTTCTTTTTTTGCTGCTATCCATTCCCACATCGGAATATCAATTCCCATCACCATTGTTTCAGCTCCCGGGATTGGGACAGTAATAAAAATAATTCTTTGATTTGTTATTATCGCTGCATTTTCCGATGTAATAATTTTCCCTGCTCCGAGAAATTCATATCCTCTGGCTATTGAACCTCCGCCCATTACCTCCATTATTCCAGCAAGGTAATCAACTATTTTTTCTTTATCCATAGCTAGCAGATGCGACCCTTTTTATTTGGATTATACTTAATATCATAAAAATTAGAAGTATTGCAATAGCCGGAAGCCCGATGTATAAAGGAAGCCCATTCATCATTAAGAATACGAATATGATAATAAAAATCAACAATAATAGGGAACTTGCTAACTGCCTGATACTTGCAAATATCCCGGCTCCTTTTGCAACGTTGGCAATTATTTCTGATCGCGGGTGAGGATCCATGTCTATATTTATTTTCAGAAGTTTATAATAATTGCTTTTTATCAAATAAGGAAATATTATAATGTAAAATAATTGAAGTTAAATTCGCGTTATCACGAGCGATTAGGCATGCCCCGCCTCTTATTGAAAAAAGAGATTATATCAAACATCAACAACAGCCTGCGCCTCCCATCTATTCTTTTCTTTGTTTTCTCTTATAAACATTTCAGAATATGTTGCAGCCTTTATATGCTCTAAATTTTCGTAATTCTTTGCATTGTCACCGAATATTATTGCTTTTAAAATTATTATCTTTTTATTTTTCTTCGGAGGTGAGGAACCATTTGGGTTCTTATCGATTTTGATTTGCGCTTTTGCCGGGATAAAATTTTCAGCATCAATAAAATAAATTAATTCATCAATGAAATTGTAAAGCAGTTCTTCATAATCCCGCCCCGAAATCTTAAATTTTTTTTGTAAGATGCTCTTTATTTCTGAGCCATTGGAAACAAAATCAGAAATTGCCAGCACCACATTTTCAAATATATCTTTTAATTTTCTTCCATGAACTATGAACTTTATATCTGCTGTATGTTCCAAAAATTTGTATTTCATTATTCAAAACTCCTTGTCCGATGAGGACTTGGCAAGACTTCCTGTCGATGCTTTCGTTTGCGTGAGCGAAGTGAACTCGTTTTGTATTTTGCGAAAATTTCCTGTTTGCTCATTTAAACCAGCAAAACAATTTTAATTGTCTGGGATTGTAAGTTTGTAAAGTTGAACTTATAAAAATCTTTTGTGCATAAATGTCCTTCCCCAAGCTCTGCCAGAACGCGCATGTGCTGTTTGTAAAGCAGATTTCAGAGACGCATGAAAGCGAACTTTGCACCCGTGTCGCATTTCCTATATAATTTCTTACATCAGATGGAAAATAAGTCTGGTTGTCTGAATTTACAGGAATGATTGAATCGCTCACGCCAATAATGGAATTTCTTAAGCTGTCATTTAATTCTATTCCTCTTAAAATGTAAATTTCATAGCCATATACTCTTGGCGTCGGGTCATTCTGAACTTTTTGCTGATTTATCGTCAGGACCACAACACTTGCAATTAAAAAAATCGCCAAAAATGCTTCAACGATTCTTATCCATCCTCTGTTATTCATTTTATTTCTTTCGAGTGCGAACCTGGTTCT
>CAYXOE010000005.1:1951-30301 GCA_964466855.1 Candidatus Woesearchaeota archaeon | reverse complement strand
CCTCGGAACTGCAGAACTGGTTCTTTTTTCCCCGGAGTTGCAAACTGGGTTCTTTTTCCGTTCGGAGGTGCGGAACCATTTGGGTTCTGCTTACCAAATTCTTATTGTTAATAATCCTGATTGCAGGCTGCTGTTATTTACTATATATAAAACCGGAAATGATTGCGAATAAACTTCTGCAAATTGCGGGATTTTATCTCTTGTCCCGATAGTTGTTTGGTTTTGATATGTAAAATTAAATCCGAAATTGTTTCCGGCTGAAAGATTGAACCAATTTTTTACGCTATTGTAATTTTGGTTATAAATATTAATTAAGCTTATAACATTGAAATCAAAAATGTTCTGCGATGCAAAAGTTACAACTTCTGTTTGCCCGATTGTATAATTATTTTGTGAACTTCCTTGCTGCAGTGTATTACACCCATTGAGTATGTTTTGGGGAATTGGATTGAAAAAAGGCGAATAATAGATATTAAATAAATAGCTGAATTGAATATTTGAAGATAGATCGATAAACAAGTCGCTGCTTGAATTGTATGCCGGATAATTTATAGCGGAATCTTTTACTGCTAAAGTATTGTTGATGTTGGCATTAGATAAAAAACTTTTCAAATTAATGCAGTTTTTTAAACTATTTTGCCTCGCAGCGACACTGATAATTATAAGCCCATTTGTCCCATTGCTTAAATTCTTGGCGAGAGATGCTTCCAATGAATTTGCAATTGTTTCTTTGTTTTGCTTAGTCACGACTGTTGGCTGCAATAATATATACGCGAAGACTATAAAGCCAATAAAAATGACAAAGGAAATTATGACATCAACGTGTGAGCCTCTGCAATTCTTCGAAAGAAGTGAACGGAGTGAATGATGAGTCTTGCGATTTTTCATTTTATCCGAATAAAAGATTCGCTCCTGTTGTTATTAAGAATGAAAAGATTGTCAAGGCGAAAGAATGCTTTATTCCCGCTCTTACATTTCCTTCTGCCAATTTTCCTATAGTCAGCCCGCTGAATAATCCCTGCACGAGAATTAGATACAAAAATGAATTTGCAAGTTCTGCAGAATTTACCTGCGTCCCGCCCGCTATCCCGATTACGCCGCCAAGTCCCGTTCCCAGCCCTCCTGTATTAAATGTTGAAATAAGCGGGATTATTTTGTATTGCATGACAAGTATAATAACAATGAAGATAAAAAAAATGACATAGCCTTGGACTACAAGTGTTGATGCAGATGCCTTTCTTTCTTTGTTCAATTTATCAGACATGCTGACTGCTGAAGCGACTGATTCCAGAATTCTTCCAATGTCGCCGCCGGCTCTTTCTGCCTGCCCGATAAGCGTCAAAGCTCTCGAAATGGTTCTGTTATGTGCATCATCGGAAAAAGTTTGCAGCGCATTTTTTAGGGGAATGCCCAATGAAATTTGATTTGCCAACTTTTTTATATAAACACTCAAGGTGCCATATGGCTTGTTTCCGGAATTAATTATGCTTTTATTGATTGGCGTCCCGCTTTTGACACTTTCAACAAGGTCTCTTGCGAATTCAAGGAACATTTCTTCTTTTTCATTTTCAATTCTGTTTTCTCTTATTATTGAAAATACAAATGGCGAAATTCCGATGATGACCCCGATCCCCAATATAAAAAAGAAAAATTGGGTTCCTATCAGGAAGAATGCAATTCCTATTAAGATTAATCCTGAGATTATTCCAAACCAGTGAACGTTTTTTATTTCCATCTTTTATTTCAAGTTTTTTATTAATTCCAAAACTTTTCTTTTTATTTTTCTTGCTGTTTTTCTCATTTCTCCAACATTGTTTCTTCTAACATCAGGAATATGCAAATGAATAACTTTTTTTCCGTAACGCATGTTTTTATTGAAGAGGGATTTTGGCACATCATCTGCAACGATAACAGTTATATTTTGCCATTGCATTAATTTTGATGTTAATCCCTGCGGTTTGTTTTTTATTTCAACTTTGAATTCTTTTGCTAGCTTTTTTACATTATCGCTCAAAGGCATGCCTCTGATTGGCGCTGCTGATTTTGCAATTGCGGATTTATCTTTATTATATTTGTTGAAAAAAGCTTCTGCAAACACGCTCCTGAATCTGTTGTATCTGCAAATGAGCAATATGTGTTTTTTCATTATTTAGCTGGTTGTTTAATTCTTAGGAACATTAGGAATACAAAGTTAACTCCGGCAACCCCCAATATTATGACCAGCGAAATTGTCGACGGAGCAAGTGCAATTCCAAGGCCGCTGACTTGTATCATCATGAGCAAAAGCAATAAAATCATTGGCGCGGCAATGACGATGCTGATGTAAACATCAATGAAGGTTTCAGATGCTCTTGTATATCTTTCTCTTTCCAGTCTGTAATCCAAAAGCAGGCTTTCAGAACGCTTCTCAAAAAATTCTCCCAAATCCCCGCCGGAAGTTATGTTTGTTGCCAGGCTGTTGTACAAGTCAGCAAGTTTTTTGCTCGGACAATTATCAGCAGCATTTCTTAATGATGCAACCAAATCATGCCCGTAAATATTTATTTCATTCATGACTTTTGTGAATTGATTTTTCAAAAAAGGATACTCGCCCGTTGAAATAATTATGTTGAAAATATTCGTCGGTTCGATTTTTGAGCCCGCTATTGCAGACATATTGATAGTTGCAAATGGAAGTTCCTGATCTATTCCTGCCTCCAACCCTTTTCTTTCCAGCGACGGATAAATATAAAGTGAAATAAAAGTTACTATCGGAATAACAAACAAAATCCAAAACAATTCGAGAAATTTTGCCATAATATCTGTAACAGGCACTATAAATGGATAAGTTGTACTAATATTGAAAAACAGCAGGAATACAAATAAAACCAATGAAATCCCGAATGAGAGCAGTGTTGAGAAAAGAATAACAGAAATGTAAGCTGAAGGAATTAATCCTATATTTGTCTTTAATAAATTTTTAATCATGCCTTCAAAAGTTTTGCTGTCAACAAGAGGCCTTGCAAAATCTGAAAAAATTCTGCTTGATAATCCAGAATAAGCGCTCGGGCGTTTTCTTTTCTCCAGTTTTTTTTCAATTTCTTTTTTCCTTTTTTCAATTCTTTTGACAATGCTTTTCTCCATCTTGGAAATTTTGTATTCCTTGGTGGCTTTCATTTCCTCGCTCCATTTTTCAATAAAGCTTTTTTTTGATTTTTTCTCTTCTTCTTGTCTTATTATTTCTGCGACGATTTTTTCTCTTCCATTTCCCTCGAGAATCCTTAATAAATTAAGGGAATTTACTAAAGGAGTGATTTTGCTGTTTTCTCCCTTCAGGCTGTTCTTTAATGAATTTATATGCGATAAAATGCTGCTGTTTATTTCTGAATTTGCCAAAGAAATAATTTCATCTACAATTTTCTTCTCTTTTGAAATTATTTTTTTCATTTCAAGAAACACATCTTGTTTTTGTATTATCATTTTGTTATGTCTGAAATTTTATCAATTACATTAAGGATAAATTTTTTTGTTTTATTGAAATTTTCCGGTTCTTTTTTTTCATAAAATTCTTCAAGTTTTTTTTCGGATTCATCAAGCGAACTTATAAGGTGCTTCAGCAATAATGCATTTTCCCGGACTTTTTTTTGAGAAGCATTGACCTCTTTTGCCATATTAAGAAAATGTCTGGTATATTATTAAATTTTACCTAAAAATTAATGCCAAATCTTGCAAGAACTTCTCTTGGTTTTTTGTAATATTCATTAACAAATTGTTCAACACGCTTGAATTCAAATATTTTTCTTCTGAAAAGTTCGTAAAGAAGCTGTGTGCGCCTTCTGAATTCAATGTCAAGTTCTTGTATATTCATCCCGTATCTGCCCGATATTTTTTCGAAAACTCTGCTGTTTTTTTTGAAATAAAACGTATCTTCTGCGGGGTTCCAGACGAACGGCGTGTTTGTAAGGGCAATTCCCTCTGGATTAACGTCTATAATTTCAACTATTTCTCTCAATCTTCTTGTTTCCTGCTTGTTGACGATAGCATGAGTCATTATGCAAACGCAATCGAGGACATTAAGAAGGGTCGGTGGCAATTCAATCGGAGGGGTTTCCAATCTTCTGATAACACTCTCAACAGAATCAGAGTGAATTGTGCTTATAGATGAGTGCCCCGATGCCATCCCCTGGAACAAGACAGATGCTTCTTTTCCACGCACTTCACCGACGATAACATAATCCGGATTCTGCCTGAAAGAACTTCTTAATAAATCAAACAAGCTGACGGCGCCTATTCCTCTTATTCCAGACGACGTTCTCGCAACACTGGGAAGCCAGTTTTCGCGGGGGAGATTTAATTCGCGCGTATCTTCAATGCTTACTACTCTTGCTTCGGGCGGGATGAAAAATGCAATTGCATTAAGCAAAGTTGTTTTTCCCGACGATGTCCCCCCGGTAATCAAGATGTTCATTTTGTATTGAATAAGCATCCACAAATATGCGACCATTTCAGGACTCATTGTATTGAAGGAAATTAATTGAGGCGGCGTCCATGGTTCTTTCGTGAATTTTCTTATGGTAAATGTCGGCCCCTTGCTTGTAATGTCTTTTGTGTAAGTTGCATTAACTCTGCTTCCGTCAGGCAGGCTCCCGTCAAGAATCGGATTGGCATATGAAATGTATTGCCCTGACCTTTGTGCAAGTTTTTCAACAAATCCCTCGAGCTTGTCAATATCTTTGAAGAGAATGTTCGTTTTCATGTTCCTGTACATTCTGTGAACAATGTAAATCGGCGTATCAATTCCGTTATTTTCGATATCTTCAATAAAATAATCCCTTAAAAGAGGTTCAATCTCGTTGAATCCTATAAAATCTCTGCACAAATAATAATAAATTTTTTTATAGCTTTCATAGGGCATGTCAATCCCCAGCTCAACAGAGAGGAATTTGAATCTTTGGTCAATATAATCAAGAAGTCCCTGCAAGTCAGCTTCAATTATGACATCAAAATTTATCATTTCCCTCATTGCCTCCAGAATTCTTCGCCTGTAGTCTTCTTCTATCCTGTTAAGCAGCGGCTCTTCAAGTTCATAAACAACTTCGTAATTTTTTTCATCCCAATAAATGTGCGCAAATGCGAAGGGTGAAATGAGCGCGTATCTTACATCAATTTTTGTTTTGTCCTCGATTCGCGTCATATGCGGAACTTCCGGAGTGAAATCTATTTCAACTCTGGGAAAATTCATTATTCCTGCTTTTTGTTGTGTCGGCATTTTAACCTAATTGGAAATCTATTTGTGTTTTATTTCCACCGAGATTTGATATTAGCAAATTGTATGGCGTTGTTGCCTGAGTTATGATTTTTTTAATTTTCTGCCCCGAATAAGTAATGTTGTAACTTGCTGTATAATCTAATGTCATATTTATGCTGCTTAAATCATTTACAGTGTGCGTATAAACTACAATATTACCGAAATTTACAGGCTTGTCCGGCTCGCTGAATTGAAAGCGGCTTTTATCGATGCTAAAACTCAATGAATCATTTGTCCCGTCAATTGTTAATGAACCCGCTTTTAAATTCAAATCGATTCTTCTTGTATTTCCCGCTCCATTTTGAGACAATGTTGAAACAATATTGTCTATATTATTAAGTATAGATATTGATTGCTGTAATGTCGCCTTATCCTGCAATTCCAAAATTTTTGGCTGCACGAATGAGAGGACAAGCCCAATAATAACAAGTGCAATCAAAGTATAAATAACTGTCTCAACCCAAACCTGACCCTGAGAATATCCCCCTTTCATGTATTCTTAAACAAATTTTAATTTAAATAATTAATGCTTAAGAGAGGAGAAAACAATTGTCAAGGGTTGTTATTGAATCAGAAGACGCACATTGCTGTCCCTTTATTATTGGAGCAATTTGTATTGCATTAGGAGTCCCGGAGACAGTCCAATTATAAGAATAAGTCATAGCTGAATTTTTTCCCGGCAGGGCTACCAGAATTGTTCCGTTATAATAAGATAAATTTGCAATTAATTGCGGGGTGTTTGTCAACGTGAATCTTTTTGATTGGCTCGAACTTGATACAGAAACAAGAACCCCGTCTACATTAACATCCCCGATATTCAGGGAAAATTGTATGCTGTTTGAAGTGCTGTTATAGCAAGTATATTGGCCATTCAAATTTATAGTGTTGAAATTCCCGAAGCATGCACTTGACTGGCTGACTTTCTGCCCGACAAGATTGCTTACCACTGCCCAGACAATCGCTATAAGAACAATTGCCAAAACAATCAAAAGAAGCGTTGCAATAATTGATGAGATGCCGCGATTTTTCGAATCCATTTTAAACCAAGGAAAGTTTATATCCATACTGGTCCGGGCAGGTGTATGATTTTTGATCGCCGCCGCTGACACTTCCCCTTAAGATAGGTATCAAAATTATTTGATTTGCCCCCGTCACTTTGCTCAAAATGTTTCCTGAAAAAACTCCGCCCTGCTTCAGTCCTGTATTGGGCCAGTTGCTGATCATGTTTTTCATGTCTTGAGTTGTGAATGTTCCTGCTGCTCCGAGAATTTGGACATTAAAACTGTAAATTGGGACATTGCCCGTGTTTGAAACTGCCAAATCCCCCCCGCTTGAATAACTTGCTTCAAACTTTACATCCTTGCAAACAAGTTGAACATTTTCACCGCTGAATTTTGTTACAGCTTCTTGTGTGAATCCGCTGAACCAGAAAAAAACAATTGATCCGAGAGCGATAACAATTCCAATCAGCAAAACTGTTGCGATAATCGGCGTTACACCTCTCCTTTCCATTTTAAATAATATATAGCCTAGTTTATAAATAATTTGCTGCTGAGTTCAGAAGTTTAACTGCAGACAATCGGGATGGATATTTTCGCATTTCCGCAGCTTGTTATTCTTGTTTTTCCATTGAATTCAGTATATCTAAGTGGAATAATTTCGATTTTCTTTAATGTCCCGCTTGCAATAGATGGCAGCAATGATAAATTATAATAATTGACATTTATGTTTTCTTCTTTTCCGGGATCTAAGAGATTGTAATAACTAAAAATAATGCTGCTGCCTGCCTTGTTTGTCTGGGGTCCTGAATAATACTGCGTCAAATCTATTGCAGCTATCTGCTGTGAAGAATCATTTGCTGCATGTATAAAATAGCCGGCTAAGCTGAAAGTTCCATCATTGTAAAAACTGAAATTCAACGTGTTTAGGGTGCAATTATAGACAAGAGCGGGCATTGAAGCAGAAGTCCCGTCGGGGCATGTCAATGATTGCTGAGGAACATAAGTTTTCAGCCAGGTATAAACAAAAATGCTTATCACGACAACAATTGCTATTAACAAAACATATCCGATGATTTCACTTACCCCGCGATTATTTTTTAATATCGACTTCTTGTCGGGATGCAGGAAGTGCAGAAACCCGCAGGTGGTTCTGGTCATCAGCTTGAAGCAGTGTAATTCTGTCCTCCTAAATTATTTGACAAAACAAAATTAAAATTTTGGCCGGAATTTACAGGAAAGACGAAGGGGTTTCCGTTGAATGTTAATGTAACATTGTTTGCAGGCACAAAATTTTTTGCATAAATTATCTTTATTCCTATGATGTTTGTGTAATCAACTCCATTAAGGGTGACATTATTATAAGATGTTTCATAAGCTAAAAGATTCATAATTGTTGAATTGCCAAAAATAAAAAAGAAATTTGAATTTTGTGAGTTATTTATGTACCTTATTGATAAATCAGTTAAATTGTTTGTCAACTGTACTTCTGATAATTGGTTGTTTGCCGCATAGTCAAGAACTTTCGAACTTTCAATTTTAATCTCGTCTCTCAAATAATAAATGTTTGAAGTTTGTGCGGATGTTGTTGAATTTGAAACAATAATGAAGCCGACAGCAACTGTAATTATTACGATTGCAGCTATAAGATAAAATTGTCCTCTTTTATTCATAATTTAAAGAAAGAAAAGAGATTTATTAATTTTTGTAGACCGGAGGGTTGCTGTGAATTTGTTAAGAAGTTTTTCCTTATCTTTCTCAACTCTGCACTCTGTCAAGCACCTTTTCAAATGTTTAGGGCTGCTCCGATCAAGGCCTGACCCGTTTCGCATCTGCAAGATCGAGACAGACAAAGTCTCAACGTCCGAAAAAGGGACTTTTAACTCCTTCTCCACATTCCTCCTTGCAGTCTGCCATGAAGCCCGTTTGCAATCAGCGGAGGGCTGACCCGCCAACCTGTCTACAAAAAATTATAGAAGTAAGTATATTTAAGGATTGTGATTAATGTGTCACAAAGTATGTAACAGAATTAAAAGCGTCACTGTTTAATTCAACAATTACAGAAGCCTTTATTGGTGCCGCTTCGGCACGTTGAAAAGAATTAGAATTTTCAGATTTATCTCTAAATTGATAAGAATTAGAAATTTTATTTCTTTAAAAGAATATTGTATAATTAAAAAATTCTAATAATTCTTCCACAAAACCAATTTTGATTGATTGTCCCTCAGAAACAGAGTGTCTCCTGTTTTTGTCCAGACATAATCATAACCATTCCAGTATAGAACAGTTGAATTACTTGTTCGGTTTCCTACTTTGATTGTGACATTTTGGTTGCTTGCCAGCATGAAATTTTGAAATACAAATTCTTTCCTTCCTTCATCTTTGATCCACCATCCCTGAAGATTACATGAGAAAATGCAATTATTATACAAAATAATTTCCTGGCTTCTATAATCCAGCCCCCCCAATTCAATGCAATTTGCGCATTTGTCTGAAGATTTTTCGCAGAGATTTTTATTGCTATCCAAACATTTGCTCCATGCTTTTTTGAATTCATTATAATATTCATCTCTGCCTTCAGGAAAATAAAAATTTGCAAAACCGTTTTCAACCATATTTTTATTTATGTTTTTATCACCAAGAAAGATATATGCAAGTGTTCGGTTATACAAATCTTTTCCGCTGATTTCTAGATTAACTGTTTTGTTATTTATCGTGTTTGTCAAAAACTGTTTGGCTTCTCCAGAATACTTTTCTTTGCTGCTTGTTTCAGGTGCGTTAATTCCAAGCATTCTTACATGTTCATTTGAAGTTGTTACAATCGTATCGCCATCAATAACTCTTTCGACAGTGGCTGTTTTTTTATCCTTCAGAAAATCGCTGATTTTTTTGTCAAGAAAATTATAATTTACTGCAATCAATAAGATTAATAGGAAAATTCCCAGAAATATTTTCGTTTGTTTCTTCATTTTTTATGCGGGAGACAGGATTCGAACCTGCGCAGGCACTAAGCCACAGGATTTCTGATGCTCTCTTAGTTTCTAGGAAGCCTAGTTCTTTCCTTTCTAAGGAAAGAAGTGACATCTTAAGTCCTGCCCGTTTGACCACTCCGGCACCCCCGCATACAAAACAACAATAGTGTCTTGCTTAAAAATTTATTGAAACCCAAACTTTATAAATCTCTATTTATGTTGAAACTCATGGAACATGAACACGATTTTGAATTTGAAAAATATGTTGATATTCAGAAAAAGGTACGAGAAGGGTATATAATTGAAGAGCTTTCTGAATTACTTATATGTGCGTGTGGAGAAAAAGAAATAAGTCATGTTTTATATAAGAATGAATTTAGCGGAATTTAATATTTTTCATAATATTTCCTACTAATTACATTTAAAAAAGTTCGTGTATTCTTATAAATATGCCTAAAAATTCTGATGAAAAAGAGAAAATTGTTGGGGCTGTCTTGAAAGTTCTTGATGCAAAAAATATCAAAATAAAGACAAATGAGATTTATAATAGGATAGAAATTCCCCCAAATCCACATTTGGGTGATTATGCGCTTCCATGTTTTTTTCTTGCTTCGAAATTTAAATTAGAGCCTCATGAAATAGCGCTTGAAATAAGAGCCAATATTAAAATTCCTGCGCAATTTAAAGATGTCCAAACACATGGCCCATATTTGAATTTTTTTGTTGACAGACAAAAATTGACAGGCAGTCTTCTCTCTGAAATTCTTTCCGAAGGAAATGATTTCGGAAAATTGAATTTGGGGCAGAGAAAGAAAATTATGATTGAATTCTCGCAGCCAAATACCCATAAAGCATTTCATATTGGGCATATAAGAGGCACGTCGATTGGAGAAAGCCTTGCGCGAATTATGGAATTTTGCAATAATAAAGTTATAAGGGCAAATTATCAGGGAGATTCTGGAATGCATGTTGCAAAGTGGATTTGGTGCTATCAGAAATATCATCCGAAAGAAAAATTGAAAGAAGATGAATCGTGGATTGCATCAATTTACGTCGATGCCATAAAACATCTCGGAAAAAGTAAAAAATATCAGAAAGAAATTGAAATAATAAATAAAAAATTGGAATCCGGCGACGATAAAAGATTAAATGAGATTTGGAAAAAAACGAGAGAATTAAGTTTGCATGCTTTTGAAAAAATTTACACACAATTGAATACGCATTTTGATGTTTATTATTTTGAGAAGGATATGGAAAAAAGAGGAAAGGAAATTGTTGATTCCATGCTTATCAATAAATTTGCAAAAAAAAGTCAGGATGCTGTTATCATGGATTTGCAAAAGTATAATTTAGGAATATGGGTTTTGATAAGAAAAGATGGGACAATTCTATATTCAGCAAAAGACCTGGCTCTTGTTGAAAAGAAATTCTTGGACTACAAAGATTTGCAAAAATCAATTTATGTCGTCGCGAACGAGCAGGATTTCCGTTTCAAGCAATTGGTTAAAACTTTAGAGATAAGTGGGTTTCCACACGCTGATGATTTGAAACATGTTTCCTATGGCTTGGTAAGATTACCTGAAGGAAAGATGTCATCGCGAACAGGACAAAATATTTTGTATTCTGATTTTATAAAAAAGGTTTTGTCTTATGCGAAAAGCGAAATAAAAAGGCGATATCCAAAACTAGATAAAGAAAGAATGGAAGACAGAGCATTTAAAATCTCCATCGCAGCAATAAAATATTATATTCTCAAACAGGGCGAAGCAAAAAATATTATTTTTCATATAAAAAATTCATTGAACTTTGAGGGAAATTCAGGGGCTTACATTCTTTATAGCTATGCAAGAGCCGGCTCAATCATAAAGCACTCAAGAAAAAAAGCAAATCCTGCAGTTGAGCAGATGGAAAAAAAAGAAATTGAGTTGATAAAAAAAATAGAAGAATTTTCAAAAATTGTTCAAAAATCATATGAATCAATGAGCCCGTCGTTGGTTGCAAATTATGCTTTTCAGCTTGCGCAGGTATTCAACGAATTTTATCATTCATGCCCTGTTGTTGGTTCCCAGAAAGAGGCATTTAGAATTGCATTAGTTGAATCATTTAGGCAGGTTTTGAAAAATTCACTCTCGCTTTTGGGGATTGATGTCATTGAAGAAATGTAATCATAGGACAATGTTTAATATGACTTTAAAGAGGAACTTTCTAATTTTATGTAGATTAGATCTCTTTTTTTTATAGCTTTCGCTTTCTACCGTTTCTTTCTCGATCAAATTGTCGGCGACTTGCAGAATTGCTGCTGCCGGAACTTTGAAATGTTTAGAAACTGCGAATACCGTTGAAGATTCCATTTCTACGCCATAATATCCGCCGCGAGACCATTTAAGAATATCTTTCCATGATTCAGCCATCATTGCCTGGCAAGTCATTGTTGGCGCATATATCACTTTCATTTCCTTTCTCAGTGCTTTAATTATTCTCTTAGAAAGAAATTTATCAGGATAGAACCTGTTGTCTTTTTTGTTTCTGTGATACATATGACAACTGCTTTCTGTGGAGTAGGAATAAGTTGGAACAATAATTGTAAATTTATCCAATCCTTTTTTCAGCCCGCCGCAATATCCGAGAAGAATGTTCTTTTTGGAGCCGAGCATGCATGCGAAGTGAACGAATTCCGACAACCGTGCTCCCCCGTATTCGACAAAAAACCAGATACGCTTTTTTCCCACTTTCACGCTGAGAATTTTTTTAATAAAACTGTCGTTCAATTTCTCGACAGTATACTTCCTATTTTTTAGCAAAGATAAGAAAATTTGTTTAAATCTTTTCTCATTATGTCCGCCATAAATGATACATGCATCAACACGATAATCCTTAGGAAGAGACAAGGCATTTCTCAGTTCTTCAATAGTCCAATGTTTATACATGTAATAATTTCTTGGATTAATTATTATTTAAGTTTTTTGAATGGAAAGGTTATTAAATATATTACAATATATATGATAAATTAAAGGAGGTAAAATGCCAAGAAGAAATAGAACTTCAAGAGTCCATCCGCTGAAGGGTTTCCTTAACTTTCTTGCATGGTTGACTGGCGTATTAGTTTCGCTTGCCGTCGGTTTTGCAATGATGGGCGGGACCTTGCTTCTGCCGACGTGGCTTGGCGGTGCCCTGGCATCAGCAGTTGCCGGTTGGGTGATTATTATAGCAACTCTTGTTGGAGTTATAACTGCAATATTCAGCAAATAAAAATAATTTATTTTTTTATTTGAATTTAGAATTTTTTGCAAAGTAAAATCTGCCTTTCTTATCCCGTCGAACTCTCATAATTTTGTAGGCATTTTTTGGAATTGAGCTGTTTCAGGATATTTAACTGCTTTCGTAAAAATCAAATCAGCAATTCTTTTGAGTTCCTTTAAATCCCAAGTTGAATGAATAAAATTAGATTCTCAAATTCTTTGCATTAATTTCCTTGCTTATTAATTGATTTTTATAAATATAGATCGGAGCTAAATGATAAATAATTTTGGATGTTTCTCCATCTTATTTTATAGGTTTCAAATCTTTCCAGGCAAGCTCAAAGAATTGTTCCAAAGCTTGTGCAAAAAACTCAGTATTAATCCAGACCCCGACATCATAGCTTGGATGAAATTTCTCATCATCCAAAAGCATGAACATTAATTGGTCTGAATCAATGATTACAAATCGCGCTTTTATTTTTTCCAAATTTTTTACTTCTGCAACCTTTTTGAATTCCCTAGCAACCTCTATGTTATTATTGTCAATAGGCGCTGCAACCCTTATGATTATCCCTCTTTTTTTTGCTTTTTCCAGGCTTGGCATCAAAGCTTCCAATTTTCTGTTGACGCCTTCATGTGTTGTGACAATTGTGATTGTTTTTTCAGCACCGCGAATCATCATGTCAAGATGATTGTAAAGATTTTCTCTTCCTCTTAAGCTTCCTGACAATTCAGATGGTTCTACAAATTTTACGCCATTCGTGAATAAGTTATTAAGTTCCCCAAGTACTTCATCGTCTTTTAACTTTTCCAATCTCTGCAGTCTTTCTTTTGTATATGTCTGCAAATTTCTTTTTACTCTTTCAACAACTTCATCAGGTTTTATCGCGACAAATTTTATTGGCTTCCCTAATTTCATCACTATAAATCCTTTCTTTTCCAGGCTTTCAAGAATGTCATAAGTCCTGGAACGGGGGACACCGGAAATATTGCTCAACTCACCGGCAGTGCTGTTTCCCCTTGACAAAATCGCGGCCCAGACTTTAACCTCATATAAATTCAAATCAAAAATCTTTCTTAATCGGCTCAAAAATTCATCTTTTACTATCATTGTTTCGTAGATAGCAGGTTTTATTTTTAAATATTGTTATAATCCAGGGGTGAAATAATTGAATTACCAAGCAGTAGTTATTTTTGGACTATAGCTATATCGCCCTTTTTATCCTTGATTTCAAAGCCCGTTTTATTTTTAAACTTTTCTTTGCTTTCGGTGGAGATTTCCAGCTCAGAAGAATTTGTCCGCTCTTTTATGGAATCTTTCTGCGAATTCAATATTTTTTTAAAATTGTCGTCGGAGATAATGTACGTTTTAACTCTGTCATTTTTGTTCAACCCCAATTTTTTCCTGAATGACTGAATCATTCTTGAAATTTCCCTTGCATATCCTTCTGATTCAAGTCCAGGAGTTAATTTTGTATCAAGCTCAATTGAGATTTCCTTTCCTGCTTTCCATTCAACTTTCTTGACATTCAGCTGATTCATAATTATTTTATTGTACGCATCCAATTTTTTTTGGATATTAATCGATACCTTTGACAAGGGCCATTTTAATCCGATTCCTGCTTTGTCTCTTTCAGATAATCCTTTTTCCAGGATTGCATTTATTTTTTTAATATCTTCTTCCAAATCCTCCTTTATTTTTTTGACGTCTGCCTTTGGCCAATCACACAAATGAACTGATTCTTCTTTCACAATTTTTTTTCTTTTCAAATTCTGCCAAATGTATTCCGTAATGAAGGGAACAAATGGAGAAAGAAGTTTTACTAATTCAACATAAACTTCTTTTAAAACATATTGCACTGCATTGTCATTTTCTGAGATTCTGTCTCTGACAAATTGAATATAGCCTCTGCTTAAATCATTCAACCAAAAATCTTTCAACATTCGCGAAGCAGTATGGGGGCGTAAATTTTCCAGTTCCCACGTTACATTTTTAATTAATGAATTCAATCGGGATAAAATCCATTTGTCCTCGATTTTCCTTATTGGCGCTTCTTTTGAATTTTCTATTAAATTACTTATGTTGTAAAAAATATTTAGATTATTAGTTGGTTCTTTAACAACGTGATAACCAAACCTCAAATCTTGCGACGGATCTTGAAGGCAATATAAAAGCCTCATATTGTCAGCCCCCATTTTTTCAACAGCGTCATCAAACCAAATTGCATTTCCCTTACTTTTATGCATTTCTTCACCTTTTTCATCTCTCAATGTTTCATATCCGAAAAGAGATTTGTAAGGAGCTTTTCCAGTTATTGCAATACTTGCCCACATTAGAGCATTAAACCATCCTCTTGCCTGCCCCGGCATGCTTTCTGAAATTAAATCAGCAGGGAACCATTTGCTCCAATATTTTTTATCTGTTAAATAATTTAGCGTCGAAAAAGGAACAATGCCAGCATCAAGCCAAGCATCGCCTACATCTTTGACTCGTTCAACTTGCTCACCACATCTCACACATTTTATTTTTATTTCATCTATCCAGGGGCGGTGAATTTCTTTCAGATTGTCAACTTTCTTTTTATCAATAGCATGTTCTCGTAATTCTTTTAAATCTCCCGCAACAAACAATTCACCGCATTTACATTCCCAAAAGGGAAGAGGCAATCCATAATATCTCTCCCTCGAGATTAACCAATCACTCATATTTTTGAACCACTCTTCTTGTCTGATTTTTCCATATTCAGGATACCATTTCACTTTTTTGTTTTCTTCAATTAAACCCTCTCTTATTTCGTTACATTTAACATACCATTCGCTTACTAATCTGAAAACAAGTTCCTCGCCGCATCTCCAGCAGTGGGGATATCGATGCTTGTATGGAACAATCTTGTAAACGAATCCTCTTCTTTCCAAGTCATCAAGGACATCTTTATTTACTTCTGAATATTTTTTTCCTGAGAATTTTCCGAATCCTTTTCCATAAACTCCAGCTTCATCGAGAGGAGAAATTACATTTAATCCTAATCTTTTACCCAATTCATAATCCTCTGCCCCGCAGCCGGGAGCAATATGAACAATTCCGGTCCCCTCTTCACCAGAAGCCAATTCCCATAAAACAACCTCATGTCGGGATTTTTTCTGTTCTCTAAAATCCTTGTATGGCATTTCATATTTTATGCCTTCTAATTCATCGCCCTTTTTTCTCTCAACAATCTTGTGCTTTCCTATCAATTCATTTAATCTCATTTCGGCAAGCCAATAGAATTTTCCATCCTGTTCAACTTTGACGTAATCTATGTCTTTGTTTACAGCAATCGCAACATTTGCAGGAATTGTCCACGGTGTCGTCGTGAAAATTATGAAATATTCATTATTTCTGTTTATAATTGGGAACTGCATGAATAATGCAGAATGAGTCACTTCTTTGTATCCCTCTGTTATAATGTCATGTTTTGATGAGGCTGTCCCGCATCTCCAGCACCAAGGCACAACATCTTTTCCTTTGTAAAGCCATCCCTTGTTGTGATATGTCTTCAATAAAAACCAGTTATGAAGATTATTGTTGTCTGTCATTGTATAATAAGAATTATCCCAGTCCATCCAATATCCAAGCTTTATAGATTGTTCTGTTTGTATCTTGGAAAATCTCTCAACTCTTTTTCTGCATGCGTTGACAAAATTCAAAATCCCGAATTTCTCAATATCTCTTTTATTCTTTAATCCAAGATCTTTTTCCTCTTCTCTTTCAACCCAAAGTCCTTGGCAATCAAAACCATTTTGAAATCTTTGTTCATAGCCCTGCATTGCTTTAAATCTCTGGAATAAATCTTTGTAAGTTCTGCCCCATGCATGATGAATCCCCATCGGATTGTTCGCCGTTATTGGCCCGTCGATAAAACTAAAAATTTCTCCGCCCCTGTTTTTTTTGATTAACTTTTCAAATATCTTCTTCTCTTCCCAAAAACTCAGGATTTCGCTTTCAACTTTCTTGAAATCGTACATTTTAATTATAAATATCGCATATTTTTAAAATTTATAGTTGGAATCTTTTTAGAACTTCTTCTTCCATGAAATGCAATTTTCCCGGGATTATAAAACAGAAAGGCGCATTGATATCTCTGTTTTCAAGTTCTTTAGCAATTCCATAAATTATTTTTTTATCTCTTGTTCCTAACCTTGAGCAAACAATTATTTTTTCATTTATTTTTCCCAATTTTTCCAATGCTCTTTTAAAACCCAGACCGATATCAACCAAAATCAATGAATGCGCATTTATTTTTTGGTTTTCTTTTATTGTTTCCAGAAAACTTTTTGATTCAAAATTAGGAATACTTGTAATTTTCCCGAATTTGTACAATTGCAATCCTGTCTCTGCAACTGCATCCAAAATTGATGCATTGTAAATAATTTCGCAAGCAATGTTTTGTTTTTTGCATTCATGAACTAAGGCAATATGGGTTGTTGCAAATAAAGGGGAACCATAAACAAGCAACGCAATAATTTCAGCTTTTGCCTTTTCTATAATTTCAAAGCTTTCAACGAAATTTCTGTCTGCGGGAATTGCCTTTTTATTAACAATTTTCTCAAGAATTTTTATCTCGTAAGGAAATTCGACAGTATAATCTTCCAAATAAATTTCTTTGCATTTATTTATTGCTTCCAATCCTTCCAAAGAAATGCTTTTTTCATTCAAGCCCAGACCGATTATGTATAACATGAAAACTTAGATTTATTAGCTATTTTAAAATTATCTCTTCAAGCTTCTGCTTGCAATTATCATGAAAAAAAGGAAAGAAAAGAATAAAGCATCATTCTGAAATATTAATGATATTATTGCGCCAATGCCTGACAAAAATATTATTATTTTGATCCAAAATTTTCCTAGTTTGATTTCATCTTTTGTTATTTTGGCAAGAAAATTCCCGATAGGAAACCCCAAAATTAGGACCGCTATTCCAATCAAAATTCTATAAAACTCTTCCATTTTTAATTAAAAACTGTGCTTTTTGTAAAATCTTCTTTTAATTATTTCCAGCAATGCTAGATATATAATTGTAATTCCAACATCAATCAATAAAATCTGCCATGAAAGAGCTGTAAACCCGAAAATTTTTCCCAGTGGCGTGAATGGAATTATCCATGAAATCACAACCGCACTGATTGTCGTAAGCAATAGCAGTCTGCTTGCACGCATTTTCAACGGATTTTTCTTTGTCCTTAAAATATGAACAACCAATGTTTGTTCTGCAAAAGATTCAAGGAACCATGCTGTCTGAAAAGTCGCAGCCGGAACATTCATAATATAATAAAGTACTATCACAACTGCGAAATCAGAAACTGGTCCCAGAGGGCTTGTCGCATACATAAATTTTTTCAGCATTTTGACGTCCCACTTTTTCGGCTTTGATATCCAATCCTCATCGACATTATCAGACGGGACTGTCAATTGTGAAATGTCATAAAGCAAATTCAGCAAAAGAATTTGCAGGGGCAGAACAGGAAAGTAGGGAAGGAATAAGCCGACAGCAATTATGCTTAAAATATTCCCGAAATTTGTGCTTAAAGTCACCATGATATATTTCATCGTGTTTGCAAATGTTTTTCTTCCTTCTATAATTCCTTCCTTCAAATCACCCAAGCTTTTTTTTGTTAGAATTATGTCAGCTGATTCTTTTGCAACATCGGCAGCATTATTTACGGAAATGCTTATATCAGAACTTTTTAATGCGGATGCATCATTTATTCCGTCGCCTAAATATCCGACAACATTTCCGTTGGCACGAAGTGCATGCATTATTCTTGATTTCTGGTCGGGCGTGCATCTTGCGAAAATAGTAACATTTTGTGATTCAATTATTAATTTCTGGTCATTCATTTTCTCAATCTCTGTTCCATTCAAAATTTTTTTTATTTCCAGCCCAACCTCCCCCGCAACATTTTTTGCAACAAGTTCATTATCCCCTGTAATTATTTTTACTTCAATCCCCAATTCCCGTATTTGCTTTAAGGTATGCTTGACATCGCTTCGTGGCGGGTCAAAAAATGCAACAAAGCCGCAAAATACCAGATTATTCTCGTCATGCAGTGTAAATTTTCTTTGCTCTTTTGGAATTTTTTTTGTTGAAATTCCGAGAATCCTGAAGCCCTGCTGGCTCAATTCATCATATTTCCCAAGCATTTCATTTTTGGCATTTTTATCAAATAATAATTCCTTCCCGTTTTTTTTGTAATAACTGCTTGATTCAATCAATCCTTCTGGCGCGCCTTTTGTAATTATGATCCGCTCCTTGTTTTTTTCAACAATGACACTCATTTTTTTTCTGAAGAAATCATACGGAATCTCGCTGATTTTCTTAAACCCTCTTATGCTGATTTTTTTATATTCCAAAATTGCGTCATCAATCGGATTTTTTATCCCGGTCTGGAAGAAGCTGTTTAGATAAGACAATTCAAAAATATTTTCATCTTCTTTTCCTTGAGTATTGATGTATTTCTTCAAAATTATTTTATTTTCAGTCAATGTTCCTGTTTTATCTGTGCAGAGAATGTTCATGCTGCCAAAGTTGGGTATTGCATCAAGCCTTTTTACGATGACTCTTTTTTTTGACATTTTTTTTGAGCCGATTGCCATCGTGACGAACATAATCATCGGCAATAAATCTGGAGTTATCCCGACTCCAATTGCAATTGCGAACATCAAAGAGTTCAATATATCCTGTCTTAAAAGAGAATATGTAAAAAAAGCAAAAATTACAAGCACTAATGCAATCTTCATCAAAAGGAAACCAAAACTTCCGAGCCCTTTTTCAAATTCCGTTTTTGTTGTTGCTGCAACTTTTGACGCTATCTTCCCGAATTCTGTCCCCTTTCCTGTTTTGATAATAACAGCTGTCGCGCTTCCCCCGACGGCATTTGTCCCGCTTAAAATAATATTTTCAAGCTCAATCAGTGATTTTGAAACGCTTGTTTTATCGGCAATTTTTTCAACAGGAAATGCCTCGCCTGTTATCGGTGCCTGGTTTACAAAAAAATCTTCCGCCTCAATCACCCGTGCATCAGCAGGAACCAAATCGCCCGAACTCAAAAATATAATGTCTCCTGCAACCAGATCTTTGATTGGAACCTCTTGTCTTCTGTTTTCTCTGATTACAGTTGAAGTTACTCTTACAGATTCCACCAATTTCCTCAGGGCCCTGCTTGCAGAATGCTCCTGGATAAAATCCAAAAAAGCTGCAATTATGACAATACCGATGATTATAATGCCGTTGCTTGTCTGTTGTATGAAAAAAGATATTGCCGCCGCGGCCAACAAAATTAAAATGAGCGGGCTTTTGAAATTTGAGAGAAATTTGAGGACAATGTTCTGCCCTTTCTCTTCGACAAGGATGTTATAGCCAAATTCTTTTAATCTTCTTCTCGCTTCAGCATGTGACAGGCCTTTCCTTGATGTTGAAAATTCTTTCAGAACGCTGCCTGCACTTTCCGAGGAGTAATAGCTGATATTTTTCTGTTCGTGTTTTCGCTCGCCTGCCTCTGATATTTCCGTTGCGAAACCCCTCACCTCTTGCATATTGAATAAACTGATATATCCTATTTAAATATCACTAAATTTTAAAATCCTTAAGACATAAAATTTTATGAAATATCAGAAATTTCTCGTTGTTGCAAGCAAAAAAGACAGGGCAGGAATAAATATAACAACAAGACTTTCGCAATTCAGGGAAAACCCGGCGCTTTCTGTGATGAAGCAGGAAGCAGGTTATGATTTTTATCTTGTTGATGAAGAAATAATTTACACTCAAAATCTTAATCTTGAAAAAATAAATCGATATGATTTTATAATTTTTGCTTCAAGGCACAGTTCTGAAAAAAGAGAGAAAACGCTTTCAGTTCATGCACCGGGAAATTGGAGAAAGGCTGAATTTGGAGGAGAAGATGGGAGAATTTGCAAGACATCTGCATTATTCCAAAAGCAACTTCTTGAAAAATTAAAGAAAAACACAGAACAGTACCACTTAGACAAAGACTATGAAGTGACGATGGAAGCAACACATCACGGCCCGCTTATTGACAAGCCATGTGTTTTTATTGAAATAGGCTCGACAGATATTGAATGGACAGACAGGCGCGCAGGATTTGTCGTTGCAAAAACAATCTCGGAAACAATAAAAGAATTCAGAGAGAATCCTTACAATGAAATTGCGATTGCGATTGGCGGGCCGCATTACTGTCCCAGCTTCAATAGAATTCAATTGAATTCAAATGTTGCAATTTCCCATGTGATTCCGAAATATGCACTTCCATTGACAGAAGAAATGATAAAAGAGGCAATCCAAAAAACAGATGAAGAAATTGATTTTGTGATTTTGGATTGGAAGGGCATCGGAAGTGGTGAAGAAAGGGAAAGAATTCTTGAAATACTTAGCAGATGGTATTTGCAGTATAAAAAAACAGGCGAGATAAAGAAATAATGAAACATTTATATATAATTTTCATATTCTGATAATATGGCGTTTCTTTTTGATAAAGATATAAAAGAGAAAGTTTCTGCGCTTGACCCCAAATTTCGGGAAAAAATTACAGAGATGTTCGACGCGATGCACAAGTCAATTTCCATGCTTTATGAGGCAGCAATCCGCGATGAAAAAACAGGCTTGTATAACAATAAATTCTTTGAAACGGTTTTGGATATGGAAATTGAGAAAGCAAACAGAAAGAAAGAAAAATTGTCCCTTGTTGTGATTGATGTAGACCATTTCAAAAAAATTAATGACACTTATGGGCATTTGAAAGCTGATGAAATGCTTGCAGAGCTTGGAAAAATAATTATAAAAACAGCAAGAAAATCAGATGTTGCGGCCCGTTTTGGCGGCGAGGAATTTTTTATTCTTCTTCCGGAGACTAATTTGGAAAAAGCAAAATTATTTGCAGGAAGATTGAAGAGGGCAATTCATGAAGATAAATTTCTAAAAAAATTCAAAGTGACAGTAAGTGGCGGAATAACCGGGCACAAAAATAAAGAAAATAAATTCAAATTTAAAGAAAGGGCTGATAAGGCATTATACAAGGCTAAAGAATCCGGTAGAGATAGATTTGAGTCTATAAAATAAATTAAGGTGCTGGTATATCTGTTGTTGCTTCAGGTGTAACGTCTGTTTGTTGCTGCCCTGGAGTTAAATCTAACCCGCTATATTGCGATGCAGCCGTGTTTGATGACGTTGTTGGAGCTTGATACGAATTGCTGCTTGTGCCTGCATTTCCCCCGCCGCTAAATAAGAAATATGCTCCTATTCCCAGCAAAATTACAATGATTGCGATTACTATCCAGACTTTTCTCATTTGAGTGGCACTCCTATCGGCTGTTTCAATGCCTGCGTCATTAATTGAATTATTATTTTAGCGGCTTTTTGTATACCGCTGAATATTTGCTGTGCCTGCTTCTCTTGATAAACAGATGTTCCAACGTTATTTAAAATTGTCTGCGCATCTGTCAAATATTGCTGTGCCTGTGCGAGCGAATCACTGCTTAAATTGAATGCAGCTGCATTCTTTTGCAAATCAGCCAAGACTATGCTTAATCTTGCAATATCAAATTTTGCATCCAAATGAAAATTAGTTCCATTTGTGCAGCCATTAAACAAGCAATAGCTTCTTACAGCAGTCTGAACATCTTGTGCTGTCGTCGCATTGCCGACAGCATTCTGCAAAGGCACGACAATCTGATTTTGTGCATCCTGCAAAAGCTGATTCAATGAAGTAGTATTAAATCCCTTCGTAGCTAATTTATTTGCTTTATCCTGGAAATTTGCTATCTGGACTTGATATTCATTCACTCTTTCCTGTGTGATATTCATATATGTTTTTTGCTCGCATTGGGAATAATTTGCAGCCAGCTGTTTGTATGCAGATACTAATTGTGCTCTTGCATCAAGAGAAATTCCTCTAAGTTCTCTGGTTGGAACACTGGCAATGGCGCTTCTCATGTCTCTCCCCATTTGATTTTTTGCAAAGTACTTAACATCCGTTGAGTTATTAAGAGATTGAATTTGCAATAAATCATTTTGCAATGTATTCAAGATAGGCTGTATGACTGATGTTGAATTGGGAACAGCAGACATCATAGCACTCAAAACTCCAATATTAAAGTTAAGCCTGCATGAAAGTTCTTGGGAAAAAGCCACTTTTGTTTTTACTTCTCTTTCCTGCTTATCTTCGTTTGTTTCTCCCCTAAATGCAGGATTTGGAGGAACAATTGTTGAGCCATTTGTTGAATTAAAAGTGTTTGTTGCATTATTTGCCGTCGTTGAATTGTCTGCAAGGATAAATCCAAAGGCGATTATACTTGAAAATAAAAGAGAAATCAAAAATATTGTCAAGCTCTTTTTCATTTTCTACTTAACGATCGCATGTTTATAAATTTTTTCAATTGATAACTTTCCCGTTTTCATAAACAAGCATTTTTCTTCTTCTTAATTCATGAAAGAATGGCTCGACAGGAACAATGTCTTCTGGCGCGTAAGCCCCGGGTTTGTTTATTTCGCCTTTGTAAATCATTTGTGCGATAATGCTTGCAGGCATTCCCGTATCAATATTGCAGCCAGCGTCTTCCCAACCCTTCAATGGCGGAACAATACATTCCATTAAAATTTCCCTGTCCTTTCCGTCTTTTTTTCCTTTCATCAAAACCCACAAGTTTTCAGTTTCTGTGTATCCTTTTGGATATCTTAGATTTTTCAAGAGTTCTGTGAGAAATTCGTCAGGCCATATTTTCATTCCACGAAAATTAACGGGCTTGTCGCTCCAGAAACCAAGGTCAATCAAAGTCTGAATCACTTGCCTTGAATGTTCTGGAAAACCTGCATAAAACTCAATATTTTTTATTCCCTTGTCCTTGCAAAAATTGTAAAAGGTCAATGTTTCGGGATGATGCCCGCACTTGAATTCTTTTTCCCTTCCAATTGCCCGATGATATGCATTTATTATTGAATCCGAGGGTTTAATTTTCACGATTTTATAATTATGCATGAAAGGCGCATAAGCTGTAAATTCTTCCAATATGCTTCCGATTGAAAAGGGCACAACGAATTTTTTCATGTTCGAGTCCCAGGCAAACCCGACTTCAACAGTTTCAATTTTGTCGAATTTGTCGTATGCGTAGTGCATCATCACATTTCCGATTCCCGGAACAGAACCGCAGCCGGTTATGTGAATTAATCCAGATTTTTTTAGGGTTTTGTCAAGGGCAAGTTGTTTTCTCGTCAGGGGAATGTCAGAGCCTAAATCAATCATGTTAACTCCTGCTTTTACGCATTCCTGCAATGCAATCAAATCATTGTCTCCTTCTGCACAATTTACTGCAACTTTTGCACCGGCATCTTTCAGAACCTGGACAGCATTTTTCTGGTCGTGCAAATCCAAATATTCAAAAGCAGTTTTTGCGGGAAATTTTTTCATTATGTCATCAATCCTTCCCCTATCCCGCCCGGTCATCAAGACATTGTATCCGCTTTTTATCAAATCTTTCGTGACGATTCTTCCCTGCATGCCTGTTGCGCCTATGACGACAAAATCAAACCTCATTTTATTATAGCAATAAAATCAAATTTAAAAATTTAATTCTTTAGAAAGATTAATAAAATTGCTTTCTATTTAGTGTTATGGCTTTAAATCCAAAGATAATTTTTTTCGGATTGGTTGGACTGGCTGTTGCGCTTGAGGTTGTCGGAGACATATTTTTCAAAAAATGGTCAATTGAAAATAAAAGCATTTTAATTTATATCGGATTGGCTGTCTATTTTATAGGGACTGTTTTCTGGGCGATTTCATTGAAATATGAAGTAATATCAAAAGCAATTTCCGTATTCACTGTTTTGAATCTTATTATTGTCGCTTTGGTCGGATTGATTTATTTCAAAGAAAATATTTCTTTGCTGAATAAAATAGGTATAGGGCTTGGAGTCGTCAGTGTTTTTTTGGTGGAAATTTAAAAATTCTTGTAAATTCCCAATCTGTATTTTTCTAATTCATCGAGTATCCCTCTTCTCACTCCATTTTCAATTGCTTCGGGAGGAAAAACACCAACCTCTTTTATTTCAGGCAAAGCCATGACAAAAAGTTTTATTGATAATGCAGTTGGATAGGTGATGAAATTGCCTCCTAATTTTTGTTTTTCAATATCTCTCTGCCGCGGAAAAACAACAGAGTACTTGAATGTTTTTTTATTGCCTTTTACTTTTCCCACGGCTTCAATTGAAATTGCAAAGATTGAATCCTTGAATTTTCTCTCTGTTCCCGGCGGAGAGTCAGGCAAAGCACGCGACAAAAACTGCAAAGGTGAAATTTCAAATTTTCCCAAATCAATTTTTTTCGTGGAAACCAAGCCAAGCTTCACAAGCAATTTTGAAACATCAATATTATTATCAAATGCTTTTACATCTAAATTTTTTGTTTTGATATAAAGCGGCAGGCTTCCGACTTCATCTTGGCAGAAATAATAAACTTTTCTTTTGCCGATTGGTTTAGGAAAAATAAATTCCTCCTCTCCCATGAATGGTTCTTCCAATTTGAATTTTTTATTTTGATAGATTAACGGGCGCGCACTTATTTCATCAAGAAGCCAATCCTTGTTCCACGAAAAAAATAGTTCCTTGCTTCCGGTGTCCTCGACTAATCTTATCCTGACAGATTCCACGGTGTCCAATCTATCAGCGCATTCTTTTGCAACAAGATTTGTCAAGCCAGGCGAAACTCCTGCATTCATCAATCCCATTATTCCTCTTTTTTTGAAAGCATTGTTGAAATCCAATTGTTCCATGTGATAAGGAATCTTTGCTCTTGGATTTTTTTCATAATCCCAATATGAGCAGGTATCCAGATAATTAACGCCGGCCTTAAGGCACGCACTCATTATTGTTGTATTGAAGCCAGGCAAGGCCGTATGAATCACAATATCTGGTTTCTCTCTTTTCAGTAAGGCTGAAAATTCAGGGGAGAATATATTTAATTTTTTGAACGAAATTTTCCTGTTCCTGATTTTATTTGCAAATTTTATGTCCGTGCAGATTATCTTTTTGACAGATTCTTCTTTTGATAACAGTTTTGCGAGGACAGAGCCGACTCCGCCATATCCTACTATCACCACTTTCATGAATAGACAATAATTCTTTAATTTTTAAATATTTAGAAAAACATAAAATAATAAACTTTAAATTCTCTTTAAAACCTGTAAACTCGTGCCCAGTTCGCATAGGCTCAAATCAGAAAGATTTGGCTAAATGCTTCTGGTCTAAGCCCAGTTCGCATAGTGGTATTGCAGAAGATTGCTAATCTTCGCCCTTCGGGGCTCGCAGGTTCGATTCCTGCACTGGGCGAACACTTTATATATTTCTTTCAATTCTTTTTTGAAAGAGATGAAGAAAATTACAATAGGCTATATCTTCAATGAGCCTCACCTGAAAAACGAGGAAAAATCTTTTCTTAGAATTGCAAAGAAGAAAGGCATTGAGTTAATGATGATTAATGCAGCCAAAGATCTTGATGAGGAGGAAATAAGAAAGAAAATCAGAAATTGTGATTTGGTTTTCAACAATAGCGCGGAAACTTTTTCTGAGGAAATCGCAAAAACAATTGAGGAACTTGGAAAGAAAGTGATTGAATCCTCCAAGAGCTTTTATTATGACGAAGATAAGTGGATGTTTTTTCTTAAATGCAAAAAATATAGAATACCGACGCCGAAAACAATTCTCCTCTCCCAAAATGTGAGTATTGCAAAAAAGGAACTTGAGAAATTTAACCAATGGCCCCTTGTTCTCAAACGGATTGAAGGAACAAATGGTGAATATGTTGAAAAGGCAGATAATTTGACAGAGGCAAAAAAAATTATCAGAAGATTTTGGAAAAGAGGAAGCGAGAGACTGCCGATAATCGCGCAGGAATTTATTTTGTCGCATGTTTGTTACAGAGCCACAATAATTAACAACAAGATTGTGCAGACAGCAATAAAAGAAAGCAAAAATTGGAAAGAATCAGGAATCAGCGTTTACAGCAAAAAGAAATTCAATATTGATGAGCAATTAAAAAAAATAGTGAGAAAAATCAGCAAAGCATTTAATCTTCACATTTACGGAATTGATTTGTTTAAAGTAAATGGCAAATGGATTGTTCTTGAAATTAATTCAGAACCTTCCTTTGATTTTTTCAAAAACAAGAGGGAAATAAACAGAATGATTGGCTTGGTTTTGGATTTTTTGAAAAAGAAAGCAAGATAATTATCTGTGCAAAATCAGCATTCTTCGGAGAATTAAATCGGATTCTTTTTTCATGTAAGCCGTCGGAAATGTGAACCAGACTCTTAAAAAAATATCCCTTCGCATCGCTCTTATATGCCCTAAATCAGGATCTTGCAGATAAACATTCTCTCTGTCAATGTCAGTAACAACTGAAAAGTGCCCGTCATCCTCTTCAAACCATTCTACAATGATAGGAATTTTTTTGTCTTTAACCCATCTTGTCAAATCTTTTAACTCTGAATGGTCATGGACTTTTCCTTTCAACCCCCACCTCTTTGCAAGTTTAAGCAGATTCCCGGCCTCAATTCCGAGATGTTTTGCCCTGACAGCATTGATTATTTGTTTTTCTGTTTTTTCAATTTTAAAATGATGCAAAACTATTTTTAAAGAAGCAGCCCCGCAATAGTCGGTTCTCTGTTGGAAAGGCTTTGTCTGAACCATTTTAATGACAATTGTCTAATCTTTAAAAACTTTTAAAAATGCTCTTCAACACGTTCTTATATAGCGGGGTAGAGCAGCCTGGAGTGCTCGCCAGGCCCATAATCGTAAGGAACCAAGGTTCCTTGACAAGTCATCTTCCTTTTTAGGAAACGGGAAACCTGGAGGTCGCGCGGTTCAAATCCCGCCCCCGCTATTTTTTGAATGCTTTAATTTATAAAATATGGACTATTCTGTAAATTTATGGATAAAGAGGCATTGGCAAAAAATTCTCTCCCGAAACTTATAGAACTTGAGGGGATGGGTTTTTGCAGAACTTACAAATACGGAAAAAGGGTTTTGAAATTTATGCTTCCGGGAAAAGCAAAGAGTTTTGCCGCAATGCTTGAAAAATGGAAAAATTTGAAGATTGTTCCTAAACTTTATGGCAGGATTGAAGATCTAATTGTAATGCAGTGGTTAGAAGGGAAACCTAAATTAAATTTGAGCAGAAGCAATCTCGAGAAGTTAGGAAAAGTCCTTGCAAAGATGCACAGAAAGTCAAAAGGATTTGGAAAACCAAAAGGAAAAGATTTTGAATTTCCTAATTTTGCTAAATGGATTGAAAATGCCCGAAAGGAGATTAGAAAAGATATAAATGAAAGAGATTTGCCATTATTAAGCAAATGGTTTGATAAAATAAAAGATTTCAAGCCACAGCCTGTTCTTGTGCATGGAGATTTAGGTCCGCAACATATAATATGGAACAAAGATAAACCCAGAATGATTGATTTTGAAAATGCTCAAAGCGCACCAGCAGAGTTAGACATTGCGAATTTACAATATACAATTGATTTATACAATTCTATGAAAAAAGATAATTTTGAAAAAATATTGAAAAGTTACGGAAGGAAGATTAATGATACTCTCATTTCTCTTCTTGAAGCATATATTTGCATAAAAAATTTGAATTTCTTGAATAAAATCAAACCAAAAATTGGAAAAAAGAATAGGAAGCTAGCAATTAAATTACTCGAAATAACATGAAATCTGAAACTCACTTTTACTCCCAAATTTATTCTCTCCTTCGCAAAGTCCCGCCTGGAAAAGTCACAACCTACAAAGCTCTTGCTCGGGCATTGCATA
>CAYXOE010000005.1:0-1851 GCA_964466855.1 Candidatus Woesearchaeota archaeon | reverse complement strand
AAAGTCCCGCCTGGAAAAGTCACAACCTACAAAGCTCTTGCTCGGGCATTGCATACTAAAGCATATCGTGCAGTCGGAACAGCCATGAATAAAAATCCTTACGCACCAAAAGTTCCATGCCATCGTGTTGTAAAATCAAATGGAGAAGTTGGCGATTTCGCTTCCGGTTCTTCAAAGAAAGTTGAAATGCTGAAAAAAGAAGGAATTCCTATCAAAGATAATAAAATTGTAAATTTCGAAAAGTTTTTATATAAATTTTAATTCCCTCCGCCAATCCCCGACCACCCACCCAAGAAATGTTAATGATAAAGAAAATTGAATATCATCGGCGTTCTGGTGAATTATTAATTTAAGAAATCGTGAGCGAAGCGAACACAAATTAGCGAGCATCGTAGATGCGAGCGATAGAAATCTTTTTATATAAATCCTTGTAAATTAAAATATGTTTAAATTAGGAATAGATGAAGCCGGAAGAGGCCCTGTTGTCGGCCCATTGGTCATAGCGGGCGTTCTGATTGATGAAAAATTTGAAAAGAAACTGAAAAAGCTTGGAGTTAAGGACAGCAAAAAATTAACAAGAAAAAAGAGAGAAGAGCTTGAACCGAAAATAAAAGAATTGGCAGAAACTTTTGAAATAACCCCTATTCCCCCCATTGAAATTGAAAATAAAAATGAAAGGGGAATAAGATTAAATGAATTTGAGGCAATAATCGCAGCAGAGATAATAAACAAGATAAATAAAGGCTTTTCTAAGATAAGAGCTGTAATTGACTGCCCGAATCCGGACACTGCAAAATGGCGTGATATTGTTTTATCGAGAATAGAAAATAAATCAAATTTGGAAATTGTTTGCGAGCACAAGGCAGACCAAAATCATGTCGTGACTTCAGCAGCTTCAGTTCTCGCAAAATGCGTTCGCGACAGAGAAATTGATTTTCTGAAATCAAAATACGGAAATGTCGGTTCTGGCTACTGCCATGACCCGATTACAATTGAATTCCTGAAACAAAATCTTATGAAATATAATGATGAAGGAATTTTCAGGAAAACATGGGTGACGTGGAAAGAAGCCATGGCAATAATCCAGCAAAGAAAGTTAGATGAATTTTAATTTGTAATAAAAACTATTTTAACTTTTCTTTAAAACCATCTAAGATCTTTTGTTGCCTTTCTATATAATCTTTTGAATCTTCCAAACATTCATTAATAGGAAACCTTTCATCCCAGTTTTTATTTGCTTTCTTTTGGATAATTTCATCCAAATTAATTCCTTGAGAATTAGCGATCTTTACAAGAAATATTATAGCATCTGCAAGTTCTTTTCCAAATTCTTCATCATTAACTCCTCTTGATAAATCTCTTGTTTTATATCCATCTCTAAATAAAATATGCCTCCCAATCTCTCCCATTTCTTCAATCAAGTGTGTGAATGTTTGAGATAGAAAAGAGATATCCCATCCCCTCTCTTTATCTGCTTTTTTTATTTTTTCTTGAAGCTCTTTTATTTCCATTTTATTTGTGTGCCATGCCATAGGCATCTAGTTTTCTTAAAAGTTCTATTTCTTCATTTGTAAAATCTTCTAATCTCTTTATGCCCCTTCGCATAATTATCTTGAATCCTACACTATTTTTAACCCTTTCGGGGTCTGCTCCATTTGCTAAACTAATAGCGTATACACCGTCTTCTTCAATTTTAAAAACGCCATAATTAGTGATGAGATTAATTTCTTTATCTTTTCTAGTTCGTAATCCTGGAGAAGTGATATAATCAACCTTATCTACTAATCGCCTTGGTTCATGAAACATAAAAATATATTCCTTTCTGCTTAAGGAAGCAAAATCGCAAGCCCC
>CAYXOE010000004.1:35454-38216 GCA_964466855.1 Candidatus Woesearchaeota archaeon | reverse complement strand
TTAATAAAAATGCCCTATAGCACATTTTTAAAACCTTTTTCTATTAATTAAATTATGTTAATCGGGCTAATAGGAAAGCCAAGCGTGGGAAAGAGCACTTTTTTCAAGGCAGCAACGCTCGCAGAAGTTGAAATCGCTCCTTATCCATTCACAACAATAAAGCCAAATCATGGAGTCGGTTACGTAAAAGTCGATTGCATCGACAAAGATTTTAATGTGCAATGCCAGCCAGCCCATGGTTTTTGCATAAATCATCAAAGATTTGTTCCTGTTGATTTGCTTGATGTTGCTGGCTTGGTTCCTGGAGCAAGCGAAGGAAAAGGCTTAGGAAACCAATTTCTCGATGACTTGCGTGAAGCAGATGTTTTCATTCATATCGTCGATGCATCGGGAACAACAGACGAGGAAGGAAAAACAACTGAAGATCATGATGTTTCAAAAGACATCTTGTTCCTGGAAGATGAATTGGACAAATGGTATCATGGCATTTTCATGAAAGTCTGGAAAAGTTTTGTAAGGAAATCAGAGATTGAAAATGTGAATTTTGTCCAGGCAATCATGAAGCAATTCTCCGGCTTGAAAGTCAATGAAGAGCAAATCAAGAAAGTATTGAGAAAAATGAATTCGGAAAAAAAGCCAAGCCAATGGAATGAAGAAGAAATAAGGAAATTCACTTCAGAGCTAAGAAAGGAAAGCAAGCCTATGATAATAGCTGCAAACAAGATTGACACGCCGCAAGGAAGAGAAAATTATGAGATGCTTGCCAAAAAATTTCCAGATTTAATTATCGTCCCCTGTTCTGCAGATTCAGAGCTGGCTTTGCGTGAGGCTGCAAAGGCAGGCATGATTGAATATGTTCCAGGCGAAAGAGATTTCAAAGTTGTTGGGAATTTGAATGAAGCGCAGGAAGAGGCGTTGAGAAAAATAAAGAAAAATGTTTTGCACTTGTTTGAAACAGGCACCGGAATCCAGGCAATTTTGAACAAAGCTGTTTTTGAATTGCTCAAATACATCGCAATTTTTCCAGCAGGCGCAACAAAGTTAAAAGACAGCAAGGGAAGAATTCTTCCTGATTGTTTCCTCTTGCCTCCTGAAAGCACAGCATTGGATTTTGCATATTATCTCCACACGGATTTCGGAAAAAATTTCATAAGAGCTATCGATGCACGGACAAAAAAAACAGTTGGAAGAGACTACAAGCTTAAAAACAGGGACGCTTTGGAAATTGTAAGTAAATAAGAAATTCAAAAAGGTGAAAAATAAAATTATATGGATGCTGAAAATGAAAATGCAGCTGCAAAGCTCGAAAATGAAAAAACAGAGGAACAAATCATAGAAGAGACAAAAATAAACGAGCATAAAGAACGTTCAAGAAAATATTCTCTTCGGGATTCTGCTTCTGTAAATGCGACAGTTGGTTTTGGCGACAATTATATTTCCGCTTATGCTGTTGCAATGAACGCAACTCCTGCGCAAGTTGGCTTGCTTACTTCTGTCCCAAATTTGATTGCGCCTCTTGCACAGCTCGCAACTTCAAAAGCAATGGAAAGAACATCAAGAAAAAAGATTTTTTCATGGTCAATTCTTGTCCAATCACTTCTCTGGCTTCCAATGATTTTTGTTTCTTTCCTGTTTCTAAAAAATATTCTTTTTGCGCCAATTCTTCTCGTGATTTTTTATACAGCTTACGCGCTCTTCGGCAATTTTGCAGCGCCTGCATGGGTAAGCTGGATAGGGGATTTGCTGAATCCGAAGGAAGCGGGCAAGTTTCTTGGCTTGAGAAACAAAATAGGCGGAATAACCGGATTAATTGCAATGATTTTGGGAGGAATTTTTCTTGATCTATTTAAAAAACAGTCAGAAATATCTTCACAAACATATTTCATTTTCATCGGCTTCGGGATAATTTTTCTTCTTGCAATGTTCTTCAGGCTTCTATCAAGGCATTTTGTTTTAAAGCAGCATGAACCGCAATTCAGGTTTGAAAAAGCGCATTATTTCTCGTTCTTTCAATTCATAAAAAAAATTCCCAAGAGCAATTATGGAAAATTTTCTCTCTATGTTGCGCTCATTGTTCTGGCAACAAATATTGCTGGGCCGTATTATACAATTTACACTCTCAGAAATCTGAAATTTTCTTACATCGAATTCATGATGATTAATGTCGCCGCATCTGTAACAACTTTCTTGTTCATTTCAAAGTGGGGGAAATTTGCAGACAGGCACGGAAATATACAAATGATAAAAATTACCTCAATACTTGTTCCTGTAATGCCTTTCATGTGGCCTGCAATACCTTATCTCCCAACGGAACTTGTCTTTCCGTATGTCATGCTGATAAATCTTATTTCGGGTTATGTGTGGGGAGGCTTCAACATGGCTGCTGGAAATTTCGTTTTTGAGGCTGCAACGCCACAAAGAAGGGGTTTGTGCTCTGCATATTCAAGTATTATGAATGGTTTGGGCGTTGTCATCGGTGCGACCATCGGTTCAATCCTAATAACATACGTAAAAATATCTTTCATAGATATAATCTTGTTTGTTTCTATAATCTCGGGAATCTCGCGATTTGCAGTTTTTATAATAATGAAAAAGTCAATAAAGGAAGTGCGCGAAGTGAAAAAAGCTCATTGGAAGCTTATTCCGCTGGCATCAGACATACTTGACATTCACAGTTTCATAACAAATAACATTTTGTTGAGATTAAGAAATAATAAAAAAGTTGATATTGTGCCTGACATTGCTTTGCTGCACGAAAAAAG
>CAYXOE010000004.1:25842-35354 GCA_964466855.1 Candidatus Woesearchaeota archaeon | reverse complement strand
ATAAATTATTTCCATTCCATCTCCACAATCTTTTTATATGTAATCCTATTTAGAAAGAAAGAGTTTGAAAAGAGATAAAATGGCTGAAGAAAATATAGATGAACATCATGAAGTTGAAAAGCCAAAAACAATTACCATGAAAAAAAGCACTTTGTGGGGAATTGTTATTTTCGCACTTTTGGCCCTTCTTGTCGCAAGCATTTTCACGGGTGGATTTGGTTTGACAAAATCTTCCTCAGCAACAGGCAATGCAGCTAATACAAATACTGGCGCAACAATAGATACAAAAATATTTACATCTAATCCAAATTTGTACCCTTCACTTGGGCCAGACAATGCTAAATATACTGTAATAGAATTCGTAGACTTTCAATGTCCTGTTTGCGGACTTGCTTCGGGATCGCCAAGCTGGATTAGTCAATATGCAGGTCGGGCGGGAGTTGGTGTTGCCGGACAACTGGAAGAATTAGCCAAACAGGGTAAAATAAGATTTATAACTGTCACAATGAGTTTCCTCGGGCAGGGTTCAGTTTATGCAACAGAAGCAGGATTATGTGCTAATGACCAGGGAAAATTCTGGGAGATGTATGATGCAATTTTTGCCAATCAGGTTCCGCCGGAACAGGAAGGAGCTCAATTCACAAAGAGCCAGTTAGAAACAATTGCTTCAAACATAAAGGGGCTTGACACAAGCAAATTCAATAATTGTTTGGAAAAAGACGAACATTTATCTGACGGTAAAATTATTGCTCAAGCCGCTGTAAGTACAGGGGTAAGCGGAACTCCGACATTTATTATTAATGGACAAATAGTTCAAAATTGGCCTTCAGTAATTTCATTAGTAACTGCTTAAATCTATTTTTCAATAAAATTTATAAATATAAACAATAGTTAACTTTAATGAAAACCGGTGTGGTTGTCGGCATCATAATTGCTGTATTGATTATAGGCGGTGTCACTTCAGGAATTTTATTGTCTTCTGGAAAATCAGTAACGAAATTATCAAATCCCGCAGCATCTCAAAATGCTTCGTCTTCAGTTAAAGAATTTACAATGACTGCAAAACAATTTTCATTTGACCCTAACACAATTACTGTAAACCAAGGAGACACAGTTATTATCCGAATAACAAGTCTTGATGTTCTGCATGGATTTGCGCTGCCGGAGTTCGGAATCAGCCAGCAGCTTCCTCCGGGGCAGGAAGAAACAGTAAAATTTGTTGCAGACAAAAAAGGGACATTTGCTTTTTTCTGCAATATTCCCTGTGGCGTCGGGCATAATGAAATGACTGGGACATTAATTGTTAATTAAATGAAACAAAAATCCAAAACCATTCTTGGTTGGAGTGTCATTATTCTTGCCGCCTTAATTCCTGCACTTATTTTTCGGCCTAATTTTCAGCCATTCCCATTTTCTTCAATCGGGCGAATATTCGCATTAATAGGCGTGACGCTTTTTGCATTGAACTTTGTATTATCAACGCGATTAAAATTTCTTGAAGAAATTTTTGGGGGGATGGACAAAGTTTATCTTGTTCATGGAATAACAGGAGGGATAGCATTCATGTTTATTCTTGCCCACCCGATTTTTATGATTGCGGATTACCTTCCAAAAAATCTTGCAATAGCTGCAGGTTATTTCATACCAGGCAATATTCTTTACCTTGATTTTGGATTAATAGCAATTTTTTTGCTTATTAGTTTAATCTTCGTAACTTTTTTCACAAGAATAAAATACAATCAATGGAAATTTACCCATGAGTTCCTGGGGCTGGCTTTCATCTTCTCATTATTGCATATGTTTTTCGGAACCGGCGGGGGAGCTAAAGGATTTTACATTTTCGCATCAATAATCGGAGTCATAGGATTAAGCGCTTTTACATACAGCTTAATCGCAAGAAAGAAATTTCTGAAATATGCTGATTACAGAATAAGAAATGTCAAAATAAACAAGAACGTCATTGAATTGGATTTGGAGCCAGAAAACAAGCCAATCAGGTACGAATCGGGACAGTTTATATTCCTGAGGTTTTACAATGAAAAGCTTCCAAAAGAACCGCATCCATTTTCAATTTCATCAAAATCTAATTCTCCAATAATTAAAGTTTTCATAAAAGAATCAGGAGATTTTACAAAAAAATTAATTAGTCTGCGAAATGGCGATAGAATTTCAGTTGAGGGTCCATACGGAAAATTCAATTTCAAGAATTTCGAATCAAAAAAGCAGGTTTGGATTGCAGGAGGAATTGGAATAACGCCATTCATCGGAATGATTGAAGAATTAAAAGAAAATCCTGAAAAAAATGTGACTTTAATTTATACATTCAAAGAAAATTATATAATCACAAAAAAAGACTTTAATGATTTTGAAAAGATAAAAAATTTCAAGTTTGTTCCGTGGAATTCAGAAAAGCTTGGATTGCTTGATATCGGAAAAATAATTGATTTAAGCAGCGGAATAAAGAATGCGGATATTTTAATTTGTGGTCCTCCGCAATTCAAGGAATATTTGATCAAGTCATTAAGAGAATTAAAAATAAAAAAGAAACAAATTCATGAAGAAGTTTTTGAATTGAAATGAGGCTAAAAAAACTGAGAATAATAATTGCGATTGCAATAATTTTGTTCATATTAATCGTCGGGGGAATAATTATATTTAGTCAAATTTTTCCTTGAATATCTGCTCTTGCTTAAATCCAAGAGACAGTAATTTTTCCTCAACCCTCTCAATCATCTCTTTCAATCCGCAGATATAAAAATCTCCGCTAAACTTTTCAGGGGTATATTTTTCTAAAAAATCCTGCACATAACCAATATCCAAATCTTTTCTTCTTGGATTGCTGAAAACATTATAAAAAACGAAATTGGGATATTCAGCAGACAGTTCTTCAAGTTCTGCATCATACAAGCTGTCATTTTCTGTCCTTGAAGATTTTATTAAAATTATTTTTTTGTTAAACTTTCTATTAAGCAAATCAGAAATAATGCTCATGAACGGGGCAATTCCAACGCCGCCGGCAATAAAAATTAAATCCTTGTTAAAATCATTAACAACAAATTTTCCGGCAGGGCCAAATAATTCGACTTCATCGCCAAGTTTCAATTTTCTTACATATTCTGAAGCGACTCCATTTGGGATAATTTTAATGCAGAACTCAATGAAACTCTTCTCTCGTGGCGGATTCACAATTGAAAATGGTTTCCTGATATTTTTTCCACTTTTAATAACGCTTAAAGATAAATATTGTCCTGCCTTAAAATTAAAATTAGCCGGAGATAATAGCCTGAATAATTTGACGTCATTAGTCAGGTCTTTTATTCTCAAAACTTTGGATGAAAAAATATCAATCATTTTAAATTAAGCTTTTATCCAGCTATACCCTCTTTGCTCAAGATGATTTGCAAAATTCCCATTTTCTTCAAGAACAATTTTTCCATCAATCATGACAAAAACTCTGTCCGGATTAATGTAATCTAAAATTCTCTTGTAATGCGTTATTATTAAAATGTATTTATTTTTATTATTAAAGCTGTTTATTCCTTTTGCGACAATCTTCAAAGCATCAATGTCCAATCCTGAATCGGTTTCATCAAGAATTGCTGCTTTTGGATTAAGCATAAGCATTTGCAAAATTTCCGATTTTTTCTTTTCGCCTCCCGAAAACCCTGAATTCAGATATCTACTCAAAAAGTTTTCATCCATATCCAACAGCGTGGCTTTTTCCTTTAGCATTTCATAAAGTTCAAAGATGGATTTTTTGTCTTGGGGATAAAGAGAGTTATAGGCAACCCTAAGAAAATTTGCGAGATTGATGCCGGGAATTTCTTTCGGATATTGAAATGACAAAAAAATTCCCTTCTTTGCTCTATCATCGGGAGATAAAGTTGTAATGTCCTCGCCATCGAGAATTATCTGCCCCGAAGTTATTTTGTAATGCGGATGTCCTGCAAGCGCATTTGACAGGCTCGTTTTTCCGCTTCCGTTCGGCCCCATTAAAGCATAAATTTCTCCTTTTTCAAGTTTCATGTTAACGCCTTTCAAAATTTCTTTTCCCTTGTTCTTCTCGTCGGTGACTTCAACGTGCAAATCTTTTATTTCTAAAGTCATTTTTTATCACCTCTTTTTCTAAATATTATCCGCTCGCGATTATCAAGACGCGCAAGTTTAAGCAATTCTCTTCTATTATCGATACTTTCTTTATCCATTATCCAGATTTTATTCTTCATTTTATATCTTCTTCAAAGCTTCAAGGGGAAAAAGTTCACATCCCGCTCTTGTGGATGTTATCTCAATCCCAAGAAACTTGTCAATATCCTCCTTGGTTAATTTTTTTATTTCTCCAATTGTCATTCCCTTTACTTTTTCAGCCAAGATTTCAGCAGACACCATGCTGACAAAGCATAGTTTTCCCCTGAATCGCAAATCGATAATTTTATTTTGATCAATTTTCAGATCAATAAATATTTCGTCATTGCATGAATTATTTTTGTGATAAATTTCATGAGTTTTATCATTTAATATTCCAAAATTCGGGCGTTCAGTGTATAACTCCAGGATTCTCGCGCGATATATGTTATTCATTATAACTAGCAAACAGAATTTTCTATCTCCAACTCAATCAATTTATTTAATTCAGCAGCATATTCCAGAGGCAATTCTTTTATAATGGGTTCAATGAATCCCGCAACAATCATTTTCGTTGCTTCTTCCTCGCTCAATCCGCGCGACATCAAATAAAATAATTGGTCTTCGCCTATTTTACCAACAGTAGCCTCGTGCGAAACTTCAACATCATTTTCAGCTACTTCCATGCTCGGGAAAGTTTTAGCTTTGCTTAAATTATCAAGCATCAATCCATCGCATCTAACGCTTGCCTTTGAATTTACACAGCCCTTTTTTATTTCAACTAATCCTCTATAAGAAGTTATCCCGCCATTCATGCAAATGCTCTTGCTTATGACATTGCATTTTGTGTTCGGCGCAAGGTGATAAACTTTGCAGCCCGTGTCTTGATTTTGCCCTTTTCCTGCATAAGCAATTCCGATATAATCTGTTCGTGCACCTTGCTCTACAAGAACGCTGCATGGATAAAGCATTGTTATTTTGCTTCCCATGTTTCCGTTAACCCACTCCATTATCCCGTTCTCATGAACAACAGCTCTCTTTGTATTCAAATTGTAAGTATTTTTACTCCAGTTTTCAATGCTTGAATACCGCACTCGTGCATTTTTCAAAACATGAATTTCAACGCATCCGGCATGAAGCGAATTCTCAGAATAGAGCGGTGCAGAGCATCCCTCAATGTAATGAACTTCAGAGCCCTCGTCAGCAATGATCAATGTGTGCTCAAATTGCCCGCCCTTTTTGGCATTCATTCTGAAATAGGCCTGCAAAGGCATTTCAACCCGAGTTCCCCGTGGGATATAAATGAAAGTCCCCCCGCTCCAGACTGCAGAATGCAAGGCTGCAAATTTGTGAAGAGTTGGCGAGATGCAATTTGTCATGAAATATTTTTGCACAAGCTCGGGATATTTTTGAACAGCTTCATCCATATCTAAAAAAATAACTCCTTTCTCTTCCAAATTTTTCTTCAAATTATGATAAATGACTTCTGATTCATATTGGGCACCGACGCCTGCAAGGGAAATTCTCTCTGCCTGGGGAATTCCCAGTTTCTCAAAAGTATTTTTTATATCAAAAGGAACAGTATTCCAATCCCGTGAATTTTTTGACGCATTAGGCTTGAGATAAAAATGAATTTCATTAAAGTTCAATTCCGACAAATCCGGACCCCATTCAGGAATTGGCTTTTTATTGAATATTTCAAGTCCTTTCAGCCGTTTCTGCAGCATCCAATACGGTTCGTTTTTGTCTTTGGAAATTTGCTTAACTAATTGCTCGCTAAGTCCAGGTTCTGCCCGAAACTTCAAATCCTCGGAGTTATAATGGTCAAAAGTTTCTCTGCTTACTTCTATTTGCATAAAATTAACTATTGTTAATATTTTTTAAGCCTTGCGGTTTTGAGTAGGAGTCGAATTAAATTTATAAGCTATTGTTAAGTTATTTTTGCATGGGAAAAGTGATGCCGCAGGAAATTGAAGTCTGGTATCTGATTCCGGCATTAAGAAAAGAGCTTGCAAAAATTTTCATTGGCGAATATGGATTAAAGCAGAAAAAAGCAGCAGAATGCCTCGGAATAACAGAAGCTGCGATTTCGCAATATTTGAAATCAAAACGCGGGAATGAAATAAAATTCTCGGAAAAAACATTAAAGGAAATAAAAAAATCAGCTAAAGACATTATAGAAAACAGGGAAGACGTAATGAAAAAATTATATGAATTATGTATTTCTTTGAGGAAATCGAGAGCTATATGTGACTTCCATCGTATGATGGACAAAAAGATTTCTAAGAATTGTGATGTTTGCCTGAAGGATTAAAAGGCGTATCTTATACTCTTTACAGCAGGCCAAACAGATTCAGAATTAAGAAGAGCCAGTAAACTCTGAGTAATTTTTGCCTCTCTATCGGGAGAAATTCTTTTAACTTCAGTCACATCGCGAAGAACAGAAGTATGCCTGAATCCATAGACATCTATATCCCTGCTTTTAACTTCATTATTTTCCCCGCTGCGATATAATGTTTGTGCAAGCACAACAACGCCATTTAAAACATGAATCTCGCGAATTGTCTTGTCTCCATCATAAAGATCCATGTGCGGCAACTGCGGATATGGCCTCAAATCTTTTCTCATAAATTCAATTTGTTAGAGACTTATTTAAAGATTTCTGGCTTTTATCGATATCAATAAATCTTTCAATTATCATATTCACATCTTTAAGCATCATATTAATCATTTCATCATCAAGCCCATGCATCCTTGCCCCAGACTCAATCGTGTCACTTCCGGAAAAATGGCACCCGACGCAGTGCAATCCGTAGCCCATCAAAATTGGCGCAACTTCAGGATATTTTGTAATCACATCTATTAAAAGCATTTCCTTCTTGACAAATTGATTTTTCTTAACCATTATGCAAAATTTCCTGTTTTGTATCCGCAGATTTCCTGTCGAGGACAGGAGAAAAATCGCAGATTTTTATTAATAACTTAAAAAATAGATTTTATATATTTAAAAATCTGTTTATAATAATAAGAAAATGGAAACTATCATTGCCAGAAATAAAAAAGAGATGGCAAAAAAGGCAGCGTTGATTATTTTTGACGTGATAAAGACAAAGCCAAATGCAGTGTTGGAGCTTGCGACGGGGAAAACCATGATTCCGCTTTATAAAGAACTGATAAAATTATATAAAGGGAAGAAAATCGATTTTTCGCAGGTTTCTACATTTAATTTAGATGAATTCGCCCATATTCCATTCAACAATCCGAAAAGCTACCATTATTATATGAGCAAAAATCTTTTCAACAAAGTCAATATAAAAAAATATAATACTCATTTCCCGACAGCAAAGGGAAAAGAATATGAAAATGAAATTGCAAAATCAGGCGGAATTGATTTAAGCCTTTTAGGAATTGGAGAGAACGGGCATATAGCATTCAACGAGCCTGGTTCATCATTCAAAAGCAAAACGCGGGAAGTAAAAATTCCAAGAGATGTATACACTGTTGGCATAGGAACAATAATGAAAGCAAAAAAAATTGTCCTTCTCGCATCCGGGGTCCGGAAAGCTAATGCAATCCATGACACAATCAAAGGGCTTATAACTGAAAAATTGCCGGCGTCTATCTTGAGAAAACATAAAAATGCAATATTAATTGTAGACAAAAAAGCTGCAAAAAGACTATAACTATTTTATAATAATCCTTAAATATTAATTTCTGAAATAAATCCTATGGAGAGAATAAAAGTTTTTATTTTGGATAATGCTTCAAATTAAAAGTTTTCGCAAAATCCAAAACAGGAGTTTTGGATAATGGAAAAGAGCGAAGTGCTTGTTGTCGTTGCACATCCTGACGATGAAACAATATGGATGGGCGGAACAATCTTGAGGCATAATGACTGGAACTTGACAATTCTCTCTTTATGCAGGGCGAATGATTTTGATAGAGAGCCCAAATTCAGAAGAGTTTGCAGAATTTACAATGCAAAAAATTTTATTTCAGATTTGGATGATGAAATTCTTCAGCCAATTAATATCGATTATATTACAGAAACAATAAAAAATATTCTCCCAAAAAGAAATTATGACATAATTTTTACCCACGGGAAAAATGGGGAGTACGGGCATATAAGGCATGCTGAAATTCATGATGCAGTTGAAAAAATGCTGAAAGAAAAAGAATTGACAGCGAGGCGCGTTTTCTTTTTCAATTACAAAAAGGGAATTAATTCAGATGCTAATCTTGAGGTTCCGGAACCGATTTTAAATTCAGATTTGGTTTTGTATCTGGATGGCCCAGAATTAAGTTCAAAGAAAAAAATTATAAAGGATATTTATGGCTATCCAAATGAAAATGGCTTTGAATTGCTGAGCTGCAATAAAGTGGAGAGCTTTGCATTGAGAAAATGAAAATCCTCGTTTTGTATCCGCATCCTGTCGAACCGGATGGCGTAAGTCTGCAAGGGCATTACCTTATAAAAGGATTGAGAGAGTTGGGGCATGAAGTTTTGCCCTGTGACAGAGGAAATACCCTCGAGAAAGTGTATTTGTACAAATCATTTAATCCCGATGTTGTAATTGGCATCGGCTATTGGGGCGATGTTCCTGAAATTGTTCACAGTCCCATAAATCATGGATTAAAGGTTGTGCCTTGGTTCAATGCAGATGGCTGGATCGCAAATTATCATAATACTTTAAATAATCTCCCGCTTCTCGCAGCGACGAGCAATTGGGTAAAACAAACTTATATAAGAGATGGGGTTAAAGGAGATAATATTCATGTCTGCCACATTGGCTATGATCCTGAAACATTTCATCCTGTCCAAAAAAATGATGAAAAAATAAAAAAATTAAGAGAACTTCTTGGAGTGCAGGATGATGAAAAAATGATTTTCACGGCGGGCGGTGACGTTACAAGCAAAGGCGCTCAGGAAATGTTCAAGACGCTTGCAATTATAAACAAAGAATTTCCCAATTGGAAATATATTCTTAAAACTTATTCGAGTTCTTCTGCAGATATTCATGGAGCAGAAGAGGAAAAATTAATAGAGGAACTTGGTTTGGACGCAAACAGGATTATTTATCTGCAGGGAAAATATTCGCCGGAATTCATAGCATCATTGCTTCAGGCATGCGACATTTATGCAGCTCCTTCAAGATTGGAAGGCTTTGGAATGATTCAGGTTGAAGCGATGGCCTGCGGGAAACCAGTCATATCTATTAATGTCGGCGGCCCGCGCGATACAATTCTCCATGGAAAAACAGGATTCCTTGTTGATGTTGCAGATGAAATAAAATTGAACAGCGAATGGGCGTATGATTGGATGGGTTTTGAAGAGAAGCACAAAATAATTTTTGATAAACCGAAGACGTTTGCATATCGCGCAAATA
>CAYXOE010000004.1:0-25742 GCA_964466855.1 Candidatus Woesearchaeota archaeon | reverse complement strand
GAGAAGCACAAAATAATTTTTGATAAACCGAAGACGTTTGCATATCGCGCAAATACAGAACAGCTTGCAGCAGCGACTCTCGCTCTTCTAAAAAATGACTCTCTAAGAGAACAAATGGGAAAAAATGCAGCAGAACATGCATTGAAAAATTTTCATTATCTCATTTCTTCTCAGAGAATGTTGGAATTAATCAACCAACACGTTTTAAAGAACTAAGAACATCGTTTAATGAAACTTCTTTGACTTCTGTCTGGCTGTCTGCAGCGCCAAAATAAACCAAGAGCCTGTCGCTGTCCTGTACAAGCCCTGTCGGAAAAATGACATTGTTGACATATCCTTCTTTTTCATAATCCCTGCTTGGAACAAGAATTGGCTGCATTGATTTTGCAATTAATCGTCTTGGATTTTTCAAATCAAACAAAGCAGCGCCAACTTCATATGAAAATGCAACTTTTTCATCTCCCAATTTTTCTCTAAACTTCCTTGTTCTGTATTTTATCACACCGTGATAAAGCAAAAGCCAGCCTTTTTCTGTTTTGATTGGCGGCGGCCCTGCTCCAACCCTTTCATAATCCCACGCTCCTTTCTTTGATAAAACAAGAGGGCGATTATGCCCCCAATTTGACAAATCTCTTGATGAAGCAATCCACATATGTGGCGGCGAGAATTCAAATCCCCCCTCTGGGCGATTGAATGCATAATAAAAATTCTTAAATTTTTGAGGGAATAAAACAACGTCTTTGTTCTGCTCTGAAAAAATTATTCCTTTTCTCTCCCATTCCATGCAATCTTTTGAGACAGCGAGGGAAGCTGAAATATTACCCTGTCTCGACAATGAAACATATGTCATAATATATTGATTTCCGACTTTCACGATTCTTGGGTCTTCAACGCCCAATTCTCCATTTGTTTTTAATCCTGCAAAGCTTGGCTTCTTGTCTATTGATTTTATTCTGAAACCATCTTTGTCCAAAACAACTTTTCTCAAATGAGAAATATAAAGCAATCTTTTTGTCTCATCCTTGAAGAGAATATCTTTGTTTGATTTTAATCGCACTTCTTCTTTTCTGAATTTATCAAACTGGATTTTGTATATCTTTTCACCGGCATATCGGGGCGCATAATAAAAGTTTTCATCTTCGCTTGCCTCTGGTTTCATCTGCTCTGCAACACGAACATAGAGCACAACGTCGCCATTAGGCAATCGTGAAGCAGCAGGATTAAAAGTTCCAATAACTTCAAACTTATCAGAGGTTGGTTTAATATCTTTTGGTGTTATCAGCACCGCCTCTCTTTTTATAGGAATCATGATATAATTTTACTCGCTAAGTATAAAAATTTATCCAATCAAAACCCGCTTATTCTTCAGAGACTCGTAGGCAACAATATACATCGCAGCATTCCATCCCTGATAACTCTCGATGCCTGCTTCTGTTTTTCCAATCTTTCCTGTTTTTCCGTCAAGCCATTCTGCAAAATTTCCATTATTTTTCATGTTTGCCTCTGCAAGTTTTTCTAACTGCAATCCGGCTTCATCGAATTTTTTCATCTTAATCAAGGCAAGAACATAAAATCCGCCGATAAACGTCCAGATTCCGCCATTCAAATAATGCCATGGTGTTCCTGCTTCACAGTCCAAAAAATAATCTTTCCAATCGTCGCTGTTTTTATTCATCGCCGGATAAATGGATTTTATTGGAAAAGGTTTGTCAATTCCATTTTTCTTTATGTAAGATAAAATCTTTCCGGCTTTACTTTTATCAGCCAAATCAAAAATAATCGCAAGCAGATTTCCAAGGGTGTCAAACCATTCGCCTTTCTCGTGATATTTTCCATGATTCTTCCATCTCCAGGGAAAATAAAAATTCTTGTCCCAAAGTCCAAAATCTTTGCTATCATTAACAACTGATTTTAATTTTTCAGCATCAAAATTTCTTCCTGCAAGTTTCAATGCAAAATAATAAAGCGCCTGCGTATTTATCGTGTGCCCGTATCGGTGCGGAAAAGCATCCTGCCAGTCTGTCGTTGGCTGCTGTTCTGGCATCGAATCCTCTCCAGTATCCTGACATGCAAGCCAGCCAAAAGCCGCATCAATATTTTTTTTGTATTTTACAAAAAGGGAATCGTCCTTATATCTTTTCTTGTAAATGTAATGCCCGATTATAAACCACAAGCTCGAATCAATCGACATGTAATCAACATGATGCTTCCTCGAAGAATATTTATCTACCGCATTCGGTATCTGCCCGCGGAGCGACTGATTCTCGGCGAGAGTTACCAAAGAGTTTCTAAATGAGTCTTTTAATTTCTTATCTGTTGTTAACGGAGCAGCGAGAGAAATTATCATTGAATCTCTTCCAAAGACCATGTCGTAGCCGGGATAAGCTGCAAAAAATCCATGAGGAGTGGCACACTTATCCAAAATCCAGATTGCCTTTTCATAAGCCTCTTCTATTAATGCCATCTTACAAATCCATCAAGTATAATCTTGCCATCAAATAAGAAATTGTAGACTCTGCCCCCTGATTAAGATTAATCGCTTTTTCCCCGATTCCGTCAAAGCATCCGCCTGTTGTTGAATCATAAACAACCTGATTCAGGGTATTCTTTCCGATAAACCACTGGAACGTTTGCAAAGCATAATTTTTGTATTTCTCATCGCGGACAATCTTGTAGGCAAGAATGAGGGATTGTATCATGTAAGATGCTTCAATCGGCTGCTGGTCATATTCTGTTTTTTCACCGTCTTTAAAGTACCATCCTCGCTGCCCAACAGGAACAAAAATATCATTACTGAATGTCTTCGACAGAAGAAAATCAAGGCTCTCCAATCCCAAATCAAGATACTCCCTTTTTCCCGTCGCAAGATAAGAATATAAAAGTGATTCAGGAAGTTTGCTGTTTGCATAAGACATATACGGCTCGAACCATCTCCATTCTGGGCTGGACGATGAATTGTAAAGTTCAACTAAATGATCAGCAAGTTTTTCAATATGCCGCCTTATTTTCGCGGAATTCGCAACCCGATTGTAAAAATACAAACCCTGAATTATGAATGATAAAGAACGCGGCGATGAAATCTGGTCGGATGCAGAAATTGCTTTTCTTATTATCTGTTCCGCTTCTCTTTTAAAATCGTCCGGAATATTCGGTGATGAAATCATGTAGCCTAAAGACCATATCGCCCTGCCATGCGCGTCGGGGCTCCATTGGTCATTATTTATGCTCTTGTCTCTATTTACAAAATTATACAGCCGGCCGTCTTTTTTTTGGACATATTTTATGTAATTAAGATAAGTCCTTATCAAATCAAGCTGCTTGAATTCCCTGAATTTTTCATAATGTTTCGTGCAGACCAAAATCGCTCTTGCATTATCGTCGAGCGTGTATCCTGAATTTTCATCTGGCTCTGTCTGGACTGCGAATTGTATAACTCCAAAGTTATCAGTCAATCTTATCAAATGCGACGTGTCAATCTCGGGCAGGGACACAAATTCTTTTTCCTTCAAATCAAGATATTTGTCAAAGACATCGCAGTAATGCATCGCAACATTCGGCCACGTCATAGGCCGCGTAAAATAATAAGCATTTTTTTCCATTTGCCATCTGATGTCGGGATTTTCAAGCAAATTTAAAATTGCTGTCTCAAATGCCTTTGGATTTTTGAAATCAACAAGAATCCCTCTCTCAGAATTAATCAAATCTTGCGCATGCAAAAAGGAAGTTGAGATTGCAACTCTTCCGCAGCCGAGAGCATAAGGCAAAGTCCCGGATGTAATTTGATTGGGATTCATGCCGGATGAAATATAAATATCAGTCGCTTTGAGATACTGGACAATCTCGTCAAGCGTTAAGTATTTGTTATAAAATTTAACATTTTTCTCAAGATTCAATTTTTTTATTTTTTCAACTAAGAAATTCCTATATGTTTCGCCCCGTTCTTTTCTCACAATGGGATGTGTCTCTCCTATGATTAAATAAATCAGATTGGGATATTTTTTAACTATCTTTGGAAGCGATTCAATAACATACTCATACCCTTTGCCTTCGCTAATCATACCAAATGACGACAGAATTATTTTTCCTTCATAGCCGAGTTTTGCTTTTTCGCCGTCCTGTTTATCAAATGAAACTTTTGGAATGCCATGTGGAATGAGATGAATCGGCGTGTTTATTCCATAAACGTCTCTCAAAATTTCAATTGCCTTATTGGTCATTACGATTATCTCCCCGACTCTTTCTGCAATTGCCTTGACCACTTTTTTTAATTGCGCATCAGGATTTGGCAGAATGGAATGGAAAGTTATGACAACCGGCTTGTTGACAATTTCAAGAAAAGCGAGAAGATAATCACCCCATGCGCCCTTGAAAATTCCAAACTCATGCTGGATATTGATTAATTTTATCCTCGGCGATTCATTTATCTGCGTCGCAGCTTCAATATAATCGTTCATGTCAGTGTCGCTGATCTGATAAATAACTTCCTGCGGATAATTGTAAATGTTGACGCCGTTGCTGTTCATCGCAATCACGCCTGCTTTTACATTTTTTGGCAAGCGCTCATTTATCGACGTTACAATATCTTTTGTAAATGTGGCAATGCCGCATTCGCGAGGGGGATATGTTGCAAGAAAAACTATGTCGCAATCATTAAAGCCGCGTTTCATAAATTTTTTTTGGAAATTGTAAGAACCATCAGCGGTTCTTCTTTGCCTCTTTTGATTAATTAACGATTGGCGTACTTTTAAAGATTTTGTTTGCAAATCATCTAATAGCCCGGGAGCTAACGCACCTTCAAAAAGTAGTCGTTGACTTTTTTCCAATTGATAACATTAAAGAAATTGTCGACGTATTCGTCTCTTTTGTTTTGGTATTTCAGATAATAAGCATGTTCCCAGACATCAACGCACATCAACGGAATTTTTCCATTTGATATCGGATTGTCTTGGTTTGGCGTGCTCATGATTTCCAATTTTTTATTTGCAGGATTGAAAACAAGCCATGCCCAGCCGCTCCCGAATTGCCCCAGCGCTGCTTTTTTGAATTGTTCTTTAAATTGTTCAAAATCTCCAAAATTTTTTTTTATTGCTGTTGCAATTTCCCCGCTTAATTTTAAATTCTTTTTCAAAATTGTCCAAAAAAAGCTATGGTTGAGATGCCCGCCGCCATTATTTCTCACGGCTGTCCTTATTTCCTCCGAAATTGAATTTAGATTTTTTATCAGTTCGAGAACAGGCCTGTCCTGAAGTTCTTCATGCCCGACAAGCGCATCATTCAATTTTTTCACATAAGCCGCATGATGCTTGTCATGATGAATCATCATAGTCATCTTGTCTATGTAGGGCTCTAAAGAATCATAATCATATTCTAAAGGGGGAAGTTCGTATGCCATTTAAATTAACAATCGTGAATATTTTTTAAAAACTTTGCGGTAACAGAATTTTTAAAGGCGAAAAGATTTTTTGATGGATGAATATTATAATAGAATTGAGGGATGTTTGGAAAATTTACAAAGAGAAGGAAGAGGGGGAAGTTGATGCACTGAAAAATTTCCGGCTTCATGTAAAAAGGGGGGATTTCATAGCTGTCATGGGCCCAAGCGGAAGCGGAAAAACAACAGCCATGAATCTTATCGGAAGCCTGGATACGCCGACGCGGGGGCAGATCTTTCTCGACGGGCACAACATCTCTCATCTGAGCGAATCCGATTTGGCGCAGATTCGGGGACGACGAATAGGGTTTGTCTTTCAGCAATTTAATTTAATTCCGAATTTGACTGCAAAAGAAAATGTCATTCTGCCGATGATATTTCAGGGAAAAGATGAATTTGAAAGAGAGAAAAAAGCAATTGAATTATTTAAGATGGTTGAACTGGAGGACAGGATGAATCATTATCCGTCTGAACTTTCAGGAGGACAGCAGCAGAGAGTTGCAATTGCGCGGGCGCTTGCAAATGACCCCGAGGTTATTCTCGCCGACGAGCCGACAGGAAATCTAGACACGCATTCAGGTGAAGTTGTCATGAAATTCCTTAATGAACTCAACAGCAAAGGAAGAACAATTGTTCTCGTCACGCACAGCCCTGAAATAGCAATGAAGCATTCAAGAAAAATTTATTGGATAAGGGACGGCCAAATAGAAAAGATAACAGAAAAGATAAAGGGCGATTGGAAAACTCTGAAAAAGCATTTTTATTAAAATGAAAGATTATTTTGTTCTGGCATTCAAGAATCTAAAAAGAAGGGGGATAAGAAGCTGGCTTACTCTTATCGGAATTTTAATTGGCGTGGCTGCAGTGATTTCCTTAATCTCCCTCGGAAATGGATTGAAGATGGCTGTTAATTCGCAGTTTAATATTGGCTCGACAGAAGTTATAACTGTTCAGGCGGGGGGAGTAACGGGATATGGTCTGCCGGGCACAGGCGTTATAACTCCGCTCACAACAGACGACGTGGAGGCAATCGGGAAAATAGCGACGGTGCAGATAGCTACTGGCAGGAACGTGAGAAGCATAAAGGCGGAATATAATAAAAAGACGGTCTTCACACTGGGCATAACGGTCCCTGATAACGCGCGCGAAGCCAGTCTTCTTTACGAAATATTGGGAATAAAAATCGAATCCGGGAAATTGATTAATCAGGGGGACAGGGGAGTTGTGATTCTTGGAAATAATTTCGTGGATGGAGCGACAAATAAATTTGACAGAAACCTGAAAGTTGGGGACATCATAAAAATAAATGAAAAAAATTTCAAAGTTCAGGGAATACTTGAAAAGAAAAACAGTTTTATTATCGATAGTGCAATACGCATGAATGAAAAAGACCTGAAAGAACTTTTTAATTATGGAAATAAAATCGATATAATAGAAGTAAAAGTTTCAAGCAAGGAATTCATGAACCAAACAAAGACTGCCATTGAAAATCTCTTGAGGCAGCGGCGAAACGTGAAAGTCGGGCAGGAAGATTTTTCGGTCACAACCCCGCAGGCAACTCTCTCGTCTGTAAATCAGATAATTTTTGGGATACAAATTTTTGTGATAATAATTGCATCAATTTCAATTTTTGTCGGGGCAATCGGGATTTCAAATACAATGATGACCTCTGTCATGGAAAGAAGAAAGGATATCGGAATTATGAAGGCGATTGGAGCACGGAATGAACATATTTTTTATCAATTTTTTATTGAAGCTGGACTGCTCGGGCTCGCGGGTGGAATTGCAGGAATTTTGACAGGGACATTAATAGGATACATTGGGACGACAGCGATAAACAACTTTTTGGGGTCATCTGCCCAGCCGCAAATAAGTCTCTATCTGATATTTCTCGCTCTAATCGGGAGCTTTATTGTAGGCTCTGTTTCCGGCCTGATACCGGCAATGAAAGCTGCCAAACAAAATCCGGTAGAAGATATTAAAGGATAATGATAAGCAAAGAAATAATAAAATATTCAATAGAAAATCTCAGAAAGAGAAAAACAAGAAGCTTGCTCACAGTAATCTCAATCATGATTGGGATAGCGACAATATTTATCTTCATAAGTTTTGGGATGGGATTGTATAATTATATAAATGGTTTTGTAACAGGAACATCTGCAGATAAAATTCTTGTGGAACCAAAAGGCATTGGGGTGTTGGGAATTGACACGACTTTTGCATTAACTTCAAATGATTTGACAGCTGTTGAAAGAACGCCGGGAGTTTTTGAAGCGACAGGAATCTATACAAAAGCAGCGCAGGTTCAAAAGAGGGATACAATAAAATATGTTCTTGTAACAGGATATAACACGCAAGAACCATTATATATAGAACTTCATGGCGTAAAATTGTATAAAGGAAAAGAACTCTCGAAAGGAGAGAAAGGTGATGTTGTGCTTGGCTACAATTACATGATTAATAACAAAATATTTCCGCAGGCAGTAAATCTAAATGACCAAATAGAGATTAACGGGCAAAAAGTAAAAGTTGTGGGATTTTACAGCGAAATTGGAAATAGTCAGGATGATTCACAAATTTATTTTACAGAAGATTTTTTCAAAGAGCTTTATCCAGACACAAATGGCTACAACACTATAATAGCAAAAGCAGACACGACAAATTTGACAAAGGTCGCAAACAATATAGACAAAAGTCTTTTGAAATCGAGAAATCTGCAGAAAGGAGATGAAGACTTTTTTGTTTCATCTTTTAGCGACCTTCTTGCAAGTTATAGTTCTGCGCTGAACATTGTAATTGGCTTCGTGATTTTAATAGCACTAATATCAGTCATTGTCTCGGCAATAAACACTTCAAACACAATGATTACATCAGTCATTGAGAGGACAAAAGAGATAGGAGTTTTAAAATCAATCGGAGCAAGAAATTCAGAAATCTTTGGTTTATTCTTGTTTGAATCCAGCACACTCGGGTTTATTGCGGGCGGTCTGGGCGTTTTGATTGGTTTCGGGCTCACAAAAATCGCGGGAGCAATATTGAAAATAATAGGGCTGGGAATTCTTCAGCCAGGATATTCTGTTTGGCTGTTTATCGGCGGTATTTTATTTGCAGTTTTAACCGGTGCAATTTCAGGAGCCGTCCCTGCAATAAATGCTTCAAGAATAAGTCCTGTAAGAGCTTTAAGATATGAGTAATTATTCACGCAATAATTTCCTTCTCTTGTTCTTCTTATTACGTCGATAAAAAATGTAGACAACAATAAGCGCAACTAAAGCGGCGATGATATAAAGAGTTGCAGGAATCTGCTGTGGTTTTTTGAATGCACCCGGATCAAAATAAACAGTTTTATTAACGCTTCTTCGCACGTCGGTAATGTCATTGTAGGAAACAATCATGCTGATGCTTGCTTTGTTGGGGGAAATTTCAAAATCTGCTGTTGTAAAATCATTCGAAGACAGAGAGCCGACAATGTAAGTATTTGTGCCGCTTATATTCACATTTTCTTGGTTCGGAGGAAGAGTTACTGTAAGCGATTGCACATCATTTTTTCCAATATTCAAAATTTCAAGAGTTATATCTTTTGTTGCATAATCATAATTCTTGACAAAAACTTCAAAATCAGATCGGACATCCTGAATGTTTAAGTTGAAATAGTTTATGATGGTTGTATTTCCGACAGCTGCATTTACTTTGTAATCGAATTCTATTGTATTATTGCCGCTTATGGCATTGGGGTCAATTCTGACCCTGTAAGGAACCATAACAAAGGAATTATAATTGCTGGTTGTGTATGTCCCGCTATTGATGGTTGCTATAGAGCTTACTCCGGGATCAAATGAAATAGGATAATTTGGGACCAATTGGAAAACAACTTGGCTGCAATCAGGATTCTGAATTCCATTCACCTGGAACACAAGTTTCACATAATCACCGGGAACAGCAGGATAAGGGTCTTGATTTATTAATTGAGGAGCAAGTGTGCATGTTGCTGCACTAATGAAAGTTAAAGACAAAAACAAAGCCAAAGATGCCAACAGCAATAAACTCTTTTTCATTTTATAAAAAAATAAAAGATAGTTTTAAATCTTTCTGAAAAGTTTACAAGTCAAATTCTTCGATAAATTCTAAAATTGATTTGTATCTGTCAATAAATCTATAGCCTTTATCGCAAAGGCTGATGAATTTTTCCCCGTTATGAAAAATTTCCTTGATAAACCCCTGTGCAATCAAATCATTATAATAATCTTTAAATCTCGAAGATGACATCTTTGATTTTCTCAGCAGGGTTGTCGGTTTTATGGCATTTTTATTTTGTTGTATAATCTTCAGAGTATCCCTCAAAATTTCAAGCCTTTCCCTCTTCACCATTAGCCTCCGGATTTTCTCAAAACTTTATATAGAATAACCAAAAATATTCCAAGAGAGATTAAATAAATGAAAAGTTTCAAAGGTTCCAAAAATATTGGCACAAGTACACTAAAAACGTTTAAGATGAAGAAAATAAACAAAAGCAGATAAATAGCAAGCAGATTATTTTTCTTCAAATTGTGCCTTTGGTTATATGAAGCAATTAATGTCATTATTATCGCATAAATCAAAAGGACAAGGTTCAGCCCGAGATAGAAAATTGAATTCCTGAAGGCTATGCTTAACAATGCAATTATTATTGCAACTGCATGAAATATCGGAACCATTTTCGATTTGTCTTTCCATTTTTTCCATGACATGCTGTATATCAGATAGAATATTGAAATTGAATTCAGGTACATGAAAACAAAAAGCGCAATATAACCAAGAATCATGGGATATACTTCAAAAATTCCGCGCAAATTCGATGACATCACCATAAACTGTATGATAAATCTGGAAAAATATGCAATCCCGAAAAATAAAAACGCCTGCCTGAAATATTTTATGCCTTTATAAGAACTCAGGTCATAGATTTCCCTCGTTCCAAAATATATCATCAAGCTGCACAATATGACGACGAAAGAATAAATTATTTCTGCTCCGATTCCCAAAGAAAGTTGTGGCAAAAGAAATGGCATTTTGAGAATAAATTATCTCAATATTTAAAAGTTTATAATAATGATGGATGCAAAGTCCATTTTATTTAAAAATAAAATAGTCGATGATTTCTCATGCCGAAAAATAAGAAAGCAAAAATAGTCATCATCTGCGTCATAGCAGTGGTTGTTATTGCTGCGGGAGTGACAGTTTATTTGATTTATTCGCATTCCAAAGTCAATAACAGAGCATTCATGAGGCGGGGAAATTTTACTTTTAATAATGAAACATTAACGCAAGCAATTTCTTATTTAAACAGCGCAGATGCTCAATCCGCAATTTCATATTGCAACAGAACTACCCTGTTTTATTGCAGATATTATTGTGAAAAAATAAATTCCAGTAATCCTGTTTGCAGCCAGCTTCCTATACCTCCCTTTAATTATACCAGAGGGCAAACATGAGCACCATAATAAAAATGGATGACGTATGGAAGAGGTATGATATGGGAAGAGCAGGCAATCTGACTGTTCTCAAGGAAATAGACATAGCAATAAACAGAGGCGAGTTTGTCGCTATTACCGGGCCAAGCGGTTCTGGAAAATCGACAATGGCTAACATGATTGGCGTTCTTGACAGGCCATCATGGGGCGCAGTTTATCTTGATGAAAAAAATATTGCGGATTTAAGCGATTCGTCCCTGGCTCTTTTGCGGGGGGAAAAGATCGGTTTTATATTCCAGCAATTTAATCTCATGCAGGATTTGACAGCGCTGCAAAATGTTATGCTTCCGATGGAAATTGTTAATATTCCGGAGGGCAGGGCAAAAGAAAAAGCGGCTGAAATCTTAATAAAGCTTGGACTCAAAGACAGGCTTCACCATAAGCCGAATGAACTTTCAGGAGGACAGCAGCAGAGAGTTGCAATTGCGCGGGCGCTTGCAAATGACCCCGAGGTTATTCTCGCCGACGAGCCGACAGGAAATCTCGATACTCACACGGGAAAATTTGTAATGGATTTTCTCTGGAATCTAAATCACAACGAAGGCAAAACAGTCATTCTTATAACACATGAGCTTGGGCTCATAGAATATGCCAAAAGAATAATCCATATAAAGGACGGGCGTATAGAAAAAGACATGTCAAATAAAAACCACAAGGGAGTCAAAAAATGAAAAAGATTCTTTTGATTTCAATTTTTGTGTCCCTGATTCTGATTTCAATAATATCAGCGCAGCCTTCAACACAAATAAATTATACAACTGCTTCTTCCAATCAGGGGATTGCTATTACGCAACTGAAATACAGCCCTTATCCTGCAAGCCCGGGGGAATATCTTGATTTATGGATTCAGGCAGAATATCTTGGCGTTGGCTATGCACCAAATGCTACATTTGTTTTAAACCCGAAATATCCTTTCTCTCTTGATTCAGGTGAAAATGCAATGTACAGTTTTAACAATTTGGCGGCGACGCCTGTTTTATTGCATTATAAAATAAGAGTCGACCAAAATGCAGTCCAGGGAGATAATCAACTTGAACTGGATTACAGCTCCAATGGGGGTTTGAATGGAGTATGGAGCACCCAGCCATTCGATATCCAAGTTACAAATGCGCAAACTGATTTTGACTTAGTAGTGCAGGGGACGGGTTCAACAGGGACTTCAATAGGAATTGCAAACACCGGCGAAAATACTGCAAATTCTTTGATTGTAAAAATACCGGCACAATCGGGTTTTGCTGTTTCGGGAACAAGCGGGCAAATTGTTGGCAATCTAAATTCCGGAGATTATACTCTTGTAGTATTTAATGTAATCCCCTCCTCACGGAATCAAACAAAAAATCAATTATTAAAAGTTGAATTGGATTATACTGATACGATAGGAGTAAGAAGAGCGGTAATAAAAGAAATTTCATTCGGTTTTCCATCTTTTTCAAATTCCACAAATTTTATGTCAGGTTCTTCAGTTAGGGGAATGACACAAAGCAGCAGGAGCATTATCAATGACGCATGGTTTTGGATAGTTTCAGTAATTGTAATTGGGGGAGGGGCAACAATTTTCTTGATAAAGATAAAGAAAAAAAGACGCGCAAAAAATTCCTCTGAATTTTCTCGGGTAGAAAAATTAAAACCAAAAGAGAATTCTAAAGAACCGGATTGGGTATCAGCAGAACGAACTAAGAAGAAATAACCATGAGAGTTAAAAAAGCTCTTGGATTAGCGTGGAATACCTTGATTCACAGCAAATTAAGAAGTTGGCTGACAATAATCGGGATAATCATCGGAATTGCAGCAGTAGTTTCAATTATTTCCGTAAGCCAGAGTGCAAAAATTTCCCTCGAAAACCAGCTTAATAGTTTGGGAACAAACATTATCACGGTAACACCGGGCGCGCAGAGAGCAATGGGCGCCGGAACCGAATTCAGGTTTGCATCTGCATCCGGAGGGCACTCTATGGGTAATTCTAATTCAGCAAGTTCAACTCAAAAAAATCTTACTGACAAAGATGTTTCAATATTAAGGACAGTGCCTAATGTTCAGTATGTCATGGGAATCATTTCAGGAAGGATTAGTGTAAATTACTTAAGCAAAACCGCAAGTGTGAATGTTGAGGGAGTGGACCCAACCTTGTGGCAGCAATTTACAAGCACAAATTTGGCAGAAGGAAGATATCTGATTCCAAGCGATTCGAATGCAATTGTCGTGGGATATAACGTCGCAAATTCTGTATTCACCGGTATTTCTGTCAATCAGCCTGTTTCAATCAATGGAGCAGTTTTTCGTGTTGTTGGAATTTTAAAGCAAAGTGGAAATTCTGATGATTCACAGATAGTCATGCAGCTTTCCCAATCAAGAATAATTCTCGGCGATACTGGCGGAACAGATTTTAAATCCATTCTCGTAAAAATCTCTGACACAAATCAAACTAATCAAACAATAACAGATATAACAAATGCATTAATGACAGAAAGAGGAATCTTACAGCAACAAAATGTAGATTTCTCGGTGACATCCCCTCTTTCAATTCAGGAGAGAGTAACGTCTGCTTTGAATTCTGTCTCTTTGTTTTTAGCCGCAATTGCTGCAATTTCTTTGTTAGTCGGGGCAATCGGGATTTCAAATACAATGTTCACGTCTGTCCTTGAAAAAACAAAAGAGATAGGGATAATGAAGGCGCTTGGCGCAAAAAACAAAGATATATTGATGATATTTTTATTTAAATCCGGAATGCTGGGATTTGTCGGAGGAATCGGCGGAGTTATTTTGGGAGTAATGGGTTCCTTTTTAATAGGAAGACTTGCAGCAGCATCTTCAACAAATGGGGGTTTTACAACTTATATCAGTGTCGGGCTGATAATCGGTGCGTTTATAATTTCAATTCTGATAGGAATGATAGCAGGCGCAATTCCCGCATACAGAGCGTCAAGATTAAATCCAATTGAAGCCTTGAGATATGAGTAGAAAAATTCTAAAAGATTTAAAATGTCATTATGGGATCTATTAGATGCCCGGATGGCACAATGGTACTGCGCCGGTCTCGAACCAGAGTCAGAGATTCCGCATCTCCACGAGCAAACCGGTTTCCGCAAGGATTTCCCAGTTCGATTCTGGGTCCGGGCGAAACTTTCACTTCGGTAAGGGCAAAGAAAGGGTGAAAGTTTGAGCAGAGCAATTTCAGTGGCAAGGTCATAAAGAGAGCGAGGTTGTGAGCAGAAAAAAACATTACATTTTTATTCCTTTCTTCCCTTTAATGGAAATGCACAAAGAGGCATTGATAGAAAGCTTGAAGATGCACGATTTTCCCAAAAAAATCCTGGACGCATTCAGAAAAGTAAAAAGAGAAAATTTTATTCCAGAAGATTATAAAATTCATGCGTACAAAAACACGGCGCTTCCAATCGGACACGGGCAGACAATTTCCCAGCCTTATACAATAGCTTTAATGTTAAAACTTTTAGAGCTAAAAAACAATCAAAAAATTTTAGAAATAGGTTCTGGAAGCGGCTATGTCCTTGCTTTAATAAATGAAATAGCAAAAAATTCAAAAATATTCGGGGTTGAGAGAATAAAAGAGCTTGCGGAAAATTCACAAAGAATTTTAGAGAATGAAAAAAACATAAAAATAATTAATAAAAACGGTTTTAACGGGCTTAAAGAAGAATCGCCATTTGACAGAATTCTCATCAGCGCCTCACTGAATAAAATTCCAGCTCATATAATCGCGCAATTAAAAGCAAAAGGGATTCTTGTGGCCCCGATAAAAAATTCAATTTTAAAAATTAAAAAATCTGCGAAGAAAAATCAGATTGAAGAATCTCCCGGTTTTGCATTTGTGCCTTTTATTGAAAATGGTTAAATCAAATCTTAACGCAAGTAAGATTTAAAAAATACTTGACAATATTAAATCATGATAAAAGTATATTCCACTCCAACTTGTCCATGGTGCATGAAAACAAAAGAATTTCTGAAAAAAAATCATGTGCCTTTCGAGGATATTGATGTTTCCCGCGATGCAAGAGCGGCGCATGAGATGGTAAGAAAATCAGGGCAGATGGGCGTGCCGGTCATAGATGCTGATGGTGAAATCATAATCGGTTTCAACGAAGAAAAATTAAAGAAAATCGTAAAAGCGAATGCAAAAATATGATTTCTTGATTCTGGGCGCAGGCGGAACAGGGCTTGCGTCTGCAATGTACGCTGCCCGCCTCGGATTGAAAACTCTTGTCCTCGGCACGAGCCACGGCACAGAATTGCCTATTGGCGGCGTCATAACAACGACGGACATCGTGGAAAATTTTCCGGGATTTGCAAAAATTTCTGGCATTGAACTTACGAAAAAATTGGAAGAACAGGCACGAAGTTATAAGTTAGTCACAATAAGAGAAGAGAGAGCATTGGAAACCAAAAAAGGAAAAAATTGTTTTTATGTCAAAACAGACAAAAACAATTATATGACAAAAGCAATTTTGTTCGCAACAGGAACAAAATGGAGAAAGCTGGAAATTCCCGGAGCGCAGGAATTTGAAAATCATGGAATTAGTTATTGCGCTCTTTGCGACGGCCCATTATTCAAAAACAGGATAATCGCGGTTGTTGGAGGCGGGGATTCTGCAGTAAAGGAAGCGCTTTTGCTTTCAACATATGCAAAAAAAATTTATTTAATTGCAAGAAACAAAATCCGCCCGGAGCCGGTAAATCTTGAAAAATTGAAGAAAAATAAAAAGATAGAGGTAATTGAGAATACAAACGTCAAAGAAATAAAGGGTAACAGCGTCGTGAAAAGCATCTTATTGGACAAATTGCATAAAGGAAAAAAAGAATTGAATGTCCGGGGAGTGTTTGTTGCAATAGGGCACATTCCCCTCTCCGATTTGGCAAAAAATGCTGGCGTTAAATTAAATGACAAACAAGAAATAATGATAAATCATGAGACAGCTGAAACAAATGTGCGGGGAATTTTTGCAGCAGGCGATGTCACAGACACAAAATTCAAGCAATTAATAACGGGTGTTGCAGAGGGATGCACAGCCGCATATTATGCCTATGAGTATATAACAAAGAATAAAGTGATTTGCTAATTTACAGAAAAAATACTTGGCTCTCCCTCGGAATTAAGAAAAATTCTATAGCCAGAAGGGTAAGAAATAATATAATAAAGCTCCCGGCGCGACGAGTCTGTCAAATAAATCCTCGTCAAGTGCTTGCCGACGATGGAAGCAACATTAATATCTGAAGACAAAAAGTTTTCAAGATAAGATAAAGCGTAACCTTTAAGTTTGCCTGATATCCCGTTAACAACAAGGACGCATAATCCGGCAATTTTCTGGTAAAAATCATCATCTTTCTCAAGATTTTCTTTAAGCCAATCAAATGAAAAATTTTCCATAAAATTAAATATTATACTCTCTTTTATCTTTTTCTTTATTGCAAAATATATTAGAATCCCAATCTTTCCCTTACGAGGATTAATGTCGTCCTGTTTGGAATTACTTCCCTTTCTATAATCATCCATTTGTTTGTACCTGCGCCTCTTCCATAAGCTTTCACAGCCCTTGCATTTTCAAGTGGAAAGACATATTCGCGGATTCTTTGCATTGCTTTATCAAGATTGTCTGTTATTTTGTTTATTCCGGAAACAAGGATAAGGTTTTTTGCAGCAAATAAATAAGCGCCGCTTCGCGAGCCGGTTGTGTCGCATGAAACCAAGGCTCCTGTTTTCGCAATTGCATTAACGCTTCCAACAAAATAGTCGGCAGTCACCATTTTTCGCCGCAAATCAGCCTGTTTCCTTGGATCTTTTTCCTTCAAAACTTCTTCATGCAGATTTTTCCATCCATGCTTTTCTTTTATCAGGTAATCAACAAAACCAATCTGTTCAAGAGTTGTGGAGCCGCCGTTTGCAATGCTTGTGCCTTTCGGAATCATGCCTTTCAATTTTTCCAAGGCTTCTTCTTTGTTATTTGCAATAACAACATTTATCCCGCGTGACTTTAAATTTTCAGCAGCTTCATTCACATCTTTTTCAGAAGGCAAATTGTCCCAGTCTTTTTTCATTGGAAATTTTATTAACTGTTGTTTAAATATTTTATGAAAATATGAAATATGGAAAGTATTAAAAATAACTATGAATTTATTTTTTAAATGGAAAATAAAAAGCTGGGATTAATTTTAATTGTCTTGGCAGTCGCTGTCGGCAGTATCTTTATATATTTTGTAACAAGTCTTGAACAGCAGTCCCAAAAATTAGGATGCTTCAACAATCGGGAATGTGTTGCAATCGGGGGAAATTTATCTGTCTCATATGTGGCAATAGGAATTTTTTCTTTCATTCTGGCGTTGGGCGTTTATTTATTATTCTTCAATAAAACTGAAAAAATGATTTTGGAAAAATTAGAAAAAGAAAAAAATCAGAAAGTTGAAGACATAAAATTTGATATAATAATGAAGGCGCTTGATCCTTATGAACAGAAAGTCCTGAAGGCTGTAAAAGAACAAGAAGGTATAACTCAAAATACATTAAGGCTCAGGGCAGAAATGTCCAAGGCAAAATTGAGCTATGTTTTGCAGGAATTGGAAAAAAGAAATTTAATAAAAAGAATTGAAAAGGGGCAGACATTTGCCATTTATCTGAAAATATAAAAAATGGCTTTATGAACGGTATAAATAATAAATTTGCATCTTTTAGCCCTTTTTGAGGCTGCTGTTCACACCATAAAATATATAATGTTTTTTTATTTTATTAATGTAAATAATAACGAAAAATTAAAATGGAAATAAAAAAAGAGGAGAATCCAAATCCGGCAATAAAATATTTCATCTTTGCCCTGATTGGGCTTGGTATTATTTTTTTAATTGTGCAATTATTCTCTCTTACAGGCTCGGCAACATCAGCAACAACCAGTACAACCGGAAATTCTAATTCTATTTCAATAAACAGCGGAGGCAAAAATTTGCAGATTAATGTGGATGCGATATCCGCTGAAGTTGTGCCAAAAGAGGGATTTACAATTGAAGCAACATGGGGCGATACTATAAGCAAAATGGTAAAAGCAGGAGTTCTTGACGAAGGAAAATTAAACAGTATTCTCAGCAGCAGATATGGACAGTCGCTGACAGCTGAACAAAAAAAATTGCTTGAATCTGAAAATTCAAATGAGAATTTGACGATAAATTTGAACAATGGAGTATTTATGATGTATATTCTATGGGTAATTGGAAAAGATAATGACAATCCAATACAAAAAAACAGCCCCTTCGCAAAATATTTTAACAATTACGACATTGGCGTCGGGAAAGCAGGTTATGCAGACACGCAATTATTGTCTCTGACTCCTGAACAGCAGAAAATAGCAGAAAATGTTGCGCTTAATTCGTACAGACCATGCTGCGGGAATCCTTCTGGATGGCCTGATTGCTCGCATGGCTTTGCAGCCCTCGGCTTGATTGAATTAATGGCATCACAGGGATATTCTGAAAATGAAATCTTTAATGCCTTTGTAAAATTCAACTCAGTCTGGTACCCATCAACATACGTTAAAAATGCCATTTATTTTAACATAACAGAAAACAAAACCTGGAGTGAAGTTGACAGAAAAGAAGTTGCAGGAAAACAGTTTTCATCAGCTTCAGGTACTTATGCTGTTGATCAATATTTAAAAAATTTGGGAATTAACTGAAAGGAGGTAAAAAATGGACAATAAAAAAACGATAGTGCTTTTGCTTGTAGTGATAGGCATACTGGTTATTATGGCAGGCATACAAACATTCCAGCTTTCAACCATATCAAAAGCAATAGCTACTGGGAAAATAGGAACGGTCTCTGCAAGCAGCGGTTCTGCAGGAACAAGCGCGCTTTCATCCGTGCAATCGCAGGTTGGAGGATGCGGTTAATAAATTTGTTTATAATTTATTTTTAAATTAAATCAAAATACAAAAATGGAAAGAAAACATGAAATAGACAGAAGTAGTGGCCGTGAAAAACTGCCGCTTTATTTGAAGATTTTTATAATATTAGTTATAGTCTTAGCGGTAGTTTATGCTGTAAACACAACTATAACTTCTTCTGTGGCAAAGCCTCTTACAGCAAAAGTGCAAGTAACATATTTGTTGGATTCATCATGCAATAAATGCGTGAATTTATCAGCCATTTCAAAGACTCTTAAAAGTAAAGGAATTCCCTTGGGAAATGATAAATTTGTAAAATACGACTCTTATGAGGGAAAAAATCTTATTGAAAAATTTGGGATTGCGCAGATTCCGGCAGCAATTATTTCAGGTGACATAGATTATTATCCCGCAACAAGAGATGCTTTGGTCCAAGCAGGGGCAATAAAGAAAAGCGGAGCCTATTTCATTAACGCGCCTTTGCCGCCATATCGCGACCTTAAAAGCAATGAAATTGTCGGATTTACCGATTTAATAATAATAACAGACAAATCATGCACTCAATGTTATGATGTTGCAATAAATAATCAGATATTGGCGAACTTTGGAATAGCAATCAACACTGGGAAGATTTATGATGTCAACTCGTCTGAAGCCCAGCAACTTATTTCAAAATATTCAATAAGCAAAGTGCCGACATTGCTGTTGTCTCCAGACGCCAAATATTATAAAACATTTGCAAAAGCATGGTCGCAGGTGGGTATAGTGGAAAATGATGGCTGGTTTGTCATGACAAAACCAGAAGTTATCGGAGTGGTAAAAGATTTGCAGACAAATAATTTGATTAATTCAACTTCTCAAAGCTGAGAGTATGACAGAAAAAGCACCCTCATTTGACGCAAAGAAAGAACCAATTTTCGAAAAGAAGATATAAATTGGACTATTAGGAAAAACATTTCAATTATTTCATATAATTGATTCAGCAATTTTTTAAAAAATAAAATGAAAAAAGACAGGGTTAGAAAAATTTTATTGAATGCTTTCTCAATATTCAAAAATCCAAAATATGCAATAATAGCCTTGGCATCAGGCATTGTAACGGCTCTGATTTATTTTGTAGTCTATGGGGCAATAAAAATACCATCATTGTTTGTAAATTTAAGAATGGCGACTCTCCCCTATATTGAATTTATAAATTATGCCTTCATATTTCTCAACTCTATAATCTTTGGAATAATAATTTCTTTGTTGATCTATATCAGAACTGAAAAAAATCCAATCGGAAAAGGCAGTTTATTTTTAGGTTTTGGCGCAGGTGCATTTGGGGGCGTTCTTTGCCCTATGTGTTTGGGTACCAACCTTATTATTCTGGGCAGCGTTGTCGCAGTGCCATTGGCCTGGCTGATTCCATACATAAGATGGATACAAGCGGCTTCATTGGTATTCCTATTGCTTGGTTTTTGGCTGAGCGCTAAAAATCTTTATGACGCTGATTGTGCAAGCTGCAAAGTTAAACCAAAGAAAAAAGAAAGAAATGACAAAGAAAAGAATAAAGAGTAAAATTTTAGTGTTAATCTTAACGCTGCTGGCATTATCTCTTTTGCTATTTTTCCTGATGTCTAAAAGCAAAGACACTCAAATAAAATTAATCAACAGCAGCGCATTTGAAAACCTGATAAAGAATGAGAGCGTTTTTGTATTAAATGTCCATACTCCTTATTATGGAGAAATTAACGGAACTGACGCAATCATAGAAGACTGGCAGAATATAGCATTGTATAAAGACAAGCTGCCAAGGGATCTTAATACTCCGATAGCAGTTTACTGCCGCTCGGGGAGAATGTCTGCTTCTGCAGCTCAGCAACTCAAGGAACTGGGATACAAAAATATTTATGATTTAGAGGGAGGAATGAATGCGTGGGTTGAAAGCGGAAGAGGCATAATCACAAGATAATGGCAGAGAGAGCAAGATGTGAAATTTGCAATAGGGAATTCAAAAATGCCGAGGGGCTGGCCCATCACAATAAAGATAAGCATCCCATAATTCCGCAAGAAAAAAAATCTTTGCCCGTCAAAAAAATAAGAAATTGGGTAATATTCATCTTTATAATTGGATTGATTATTTTCGGAATATATTCATTAAAAGCAAGTGTAAAAAATTTCCCGCCAATAGATGCAGAAGGGCACATAGAATTAAATCCTGATTCGCATATATTAAAAGAACAGATGACAATTGAAGTCCAAAAACATATGCTGGAGCATAGCGACGGAAACGGCAGGCCCGGCGTTATTATTAATTATAATTGCAAAAATTATAAATGCGAACCTGGCTTAATACAAAGCCTGGAATCCTTTGCTCTTGAATATAATTATGTTTATGTTGCGCCTTTCGGCGGCATGAGCGCAAAAATAGTGTTAACAAAATTGGGCGGGAGAGAAATCCTGAATGAATTTGACAATAAAACAATCACTGATTTTATCAACAGCTAAAGTTAAAACCATGATATTTTATACCCGCAAAATTTAAATAGTCATATGTATTATGTTTTCATATGATAAATAAATACATCTTAAATCACATGCACAAAGCAGGGTATTCAAAAGACGATGTTTATGATGCTTATAAATTGTTCTTTGGGACGCTCTTCTCTGAATCAAGATTGCGGATAATAAATATTTTAAGAAAAGGCAAGAAAAATGTCTCTGAAATTGCTGCAGAATTGGGTGCTGAAGACCGCACCATTGTCTCCCATGACCTTTCCAGGCTGAAATTGCACGGATTCGTGAAAGCAGAAACAAGAGGGAAGTACCGTTATTATAAGCTCAATGAGAAAACAATCAAGCCAATCATAGATTTAATTGATAAGCATATGTCACAATATTGCATACATATCCTGCATGGAATTAAAGAAAAAAATACCTAAATGAAAAAGAATATGAATCATTCGCATCATGAACATCACGGTCATAGTCACGACTCTGGTTCTGAAACAGAAAAATTATCCAAGGAAGCAGACAAGTTATGCATAAGTTGCGGCTGCAATAATGAAGCAAAGCAATTTGAGTATAAAATGCATGACCCTGCACCTCACGAGGAAAATAAAGAGTTTAAGATAATTTATACCTGCCCCATGCACCCTGAAGTGAAGGAAGATGCTCCGGGGAACTGTCCTGCCTGCGGCATGGAATTAATACCAAAGAAGATTGAAATAGAGCATCCAAAGCATGACATGCAAAAAATGAGCCATCATGACCATGAAACAGCAATGTCTAATCCGCAGCTGGCAAAACAAATAGAGAAAGACATGAAAAAAAGATTTTTTATTTCTTTCATTTTGTCCATTCCTATCTTCTTGCTTTCTCCTATCGGCATAAATCTGCTGAAAATACCGGTTCCGCAATCTCTTCCTGTAACTTGGATATTGCTTGTGCTTACCACGCCCGTCGTATTCTGGACCGGTTCAATTTTTATTACAGGAACTTATTATTCATTAAAAGCAAAGAAGCTGAATATGTCTGTCCTGGTTGCTACAGGTGTCTTAGCCGCCTATCTTTTCAGCGTCTTGCTTACATTTAGCGGTTCAAGAGCGACATTTTATGAGGCATCTGCATTGCTTGTTACATTTGTTTTATTCGGGCATTGGATGGAGATGAAATCGCGAAGAGGAACATCAGAAGCGCTCAGGGCTTTATTCGATTTGATTCCTCCAAAATCAAGAGTAATAAGAAATGGAAAAGAAATTGAAGTCAATAGTTCTGAAATAATAGAGGGAGATATTGTCATTTTGCGCCCGGGCGATAAAGTTCCTGTTGATGGTGTTGTAACAAAAGGCGAGAGTGCAATTGATGAATCTCTCGTCACAGGAGAATCAATTCCGGTTTCAAAATCGCTTAATGACAAGGTAATTGGGGGTTCTGTTAACCAAACAGGAACAATTCAGTTTAAGGCAACGCAAGTCGGAAGCGAAACTGTTTTGGCGCACATAATAAAACTTGTCGAGACCGCGCAAAATTCCAAAGCCCCTGGACAGAGAATCGCAGACAAAGCAGCCGGCTTGCTGGTTATTGTTGCCATAAGTTCCGGACTTACTGCATTTTTGGGCTGGTATGCAATTGCGGGTGCAGCTCTTCTTACTGCCTTAACTTTTGCAGTGTCAACCGTTGTTATCGCGTGTCCTGACGCGCTCGGCCTCGCTACGCCGACCGCTGTTGCCGTCGGAACAGGAATAGGGGCAAAAAAGAACATTTTAATCAAAGATGCCGCAACTTTGGAAAATGCATCAAGAATCAATGCTATTGTTTTGGATAAAACCGGAACACTGACAGAAGGCAAACCAAAAGTTACAAACATAATTGCATTCAACGGCTTTTCCGAAAAAGATGTTTTATTATATACTGCAAGCATTGAAACAAACTCAAATCATCCGATAGCAAAGGCAATTCTCGACGAGGCCAATAATAAAGAGTTAAAATTACTGCAGGTCACCAATTTTTTATCTGTCGCTGGGCATGGGCTAAAAGCAAAAATTGGCCCAAAGAATTTTTTAGTCGGAAAAGAAAAATTATTGAATGACAACAAAGTTGATACAAAAGCCCAAAAAGAGATTCTGGAAAAATTAGCGGGAGAGGGCAAAACCTTAAGCCTGATTTCTGCGAATGGAAAATTTGCAGGAGTCGTTGCAGTTGCAGACACTATAAAAGAAAATGCCAGGAAAGCAATAGACAAATTAAAAGAGTTGGGGATAGAAACAGCCATGATTACAGGAGACAATAAGCTTGTTGCACAAACGGTTGGAAAAGAATTGGGAGTCCAGAGAATATTTGCAGAAGTCCTGCCGGAAGACAAGGCAACATATGTAAAGAAGCTGCAGGAAGAAGGAAAATTCGTGGCCATGGTTGGCGACGGCATCAATGATGCTCCTGCTCTCGCGCAATCAAACATTGGCATTGCAATTGGTGCCGGGACAGATGTTGCAATTGAAACAGGAAACATTGTCCTGATGAAATCAGATCCGTATGACATTGTAAAAGCAATAGTTCTCAGCAAGGCAACTGTAAGAAAAATGAAACAAAATTTATTCTGGGCAGCTATATACAATATCCTCGCAATACCTGTCGCAGCAGGAGTTTTCTATAAATCTTTTGGGATATTCTTAAGGCCGGAAATATCAGCTTTGTTAATGTCTGTTTCTTCAATAATTGTAGCGACAAACGCTGTCCTTCTAAAGAGAATAGAATCCAAGCTTTAAAAAATAAAAATTATAGCGAGGTCTTTATGGAAAATATTATAAAGAAAAAAATCACGTTTTCTTAATGCCAAAAATAACAAATAACAAAACAGGAAAAAGTGAAGAAATAATAGAAGGAGAAAAAATCAGGGAAGCTGTTGAAAAGCTCGGCGTCCCTTTTGGATGCGAAGATGGAATTTGCGGCACTTGCATGATTGATATTATTGAAGGCGAAGAAAATTTATCAGATTTGACAGAGCAGGAAAAAGATTTGATGAGGGACAAAAAACACAGGCTTGCGTGCCAATGCAAAATTAAAAATGGCGATGTCAAATTCGAGATGAATTAGTAAAATGAAAATAAAAAAGAACAATGATAATGGAAAGGAATCAATTAGGCCTGCGGTTATGTTTCGCGAGTTAAAGACGCGTACATTACTGGAGATTTTCGCATTAACATCACTACCATATAAAAAAGTGATAATAAAATAAAATGACATTAGATTTTGAAAAAGAAAAGCTTGTAAAAGAATTGAAGAAAAGAAAACCGAAAAAAGTTTTGATTCAGCTTGCAGAGGGAATAAAGCAAAATTCAATCGAATTGCTTGAGCCTTTTAATGAGCTTGGAATCGAAGCAATTTTTTCAGGCGAAACTTCATGGGGCGCTTGCTCTCCCGCCGTGCAGGAAGCAGAAGCTCTTGGAGCTGACTTGATAGTTCATTTTGGGCATGCTGAATTTTTGAAAATAAATTTTCCAATTATTTACATTGAAGTAAAAGATATTTTGGATTTGCGCCCTCTTCTTGAAAAATCTTTGAAGGCATTAAGAAAATATAATAAAATTGGATTCTCATATTCAATTCAGCATCGGCATGATGTTGAAAAAATTGAGCAATTCTACAGAAATCATGGAAAGGAAATTTTCCTGTCAAAAAAATTAGGGCATGTTGCATATGAAGGGCATATTGTCGGCTGCCAGTATGCAGGCCTGAAAGCAATTGAAAATCAAGTTGATTGTTTTGTAATTTTAGGAAATCAATTCCATGGCATGGGCGCTGTGCTTTCTATTGAAAAGCCAGTAATTCTTCTTGATGTTTACAATAACGATGTAAGGGAATTGTCTGGATTAAGAGATAAAATTTTGAAGCAAAGGGCAATCTCGATTGAAAAATTCAGGCAGGCAAAAAATATTGGCATAATTATAGAGATAAAGCCAGGGCAAAAATTTGGCTCTCCAAATTACCTCCTCGAGAAATTAAAGGAGCAGGGAAAAAATGCGATTATAATTACAATGAATGAATTGTCTCCTGACAAGATAATGAATTTCTACAATATTGATGCATTCATTGTTCTCGCCTGCCCAAGAATTCCTATTGATGATTATGCAAAATATCCAAGAACATTAATAAGTTTTAAAGAAGCTCTTGTTGGCTTGGGAATAAAATCCTGGGAAGAAATGCTGAGGATCGGGTTGGTATGATTAATATTTTATAATATAGTTTAATCCTAAACTTGCGGGTGCTGTTTCTGCTCCTGTTCTTGGGGCTCCATTTGAACCATCGTTTATTGGAGAGCCTGTATTTATAATGACAGGGGGATTAGCATTACCCTGAGTTGAACCCCACTGAGACCCCGAAGTAAAATTAATGAAACCAATTTACAAGACTATTTTCTTTTAAGCGCCAATCCTTGC
>CAYXOE010000003.1:39801-41158 GCA_964466855.1 Candidatus Woesearchaeota archaeon | reverse complement strand
GCCCTTGAAGAATCCGAGGAAAAACAGGAAGAGAAGATATTGCATAAATTGGAAAAATCTAAAGAAAGGAATAAAAAATAATTATGCTCTGAGATATCCCATGTGATAAGCCAAATCTAAATCATCATCTATCTCGCCAATTCTTAATTCCATTGCAGATAATTTCTTTTTCCCAATCTTACCTTTTAATTCTTCAGTTATAGAATAAGCTTCTTGAATCTTTTTTCTTCCATCTTCAAGGTAGTTTGTAAAATTACCAAAAGCAAGTTGATGTATTATTTGGTCAAATCTTCTGCATGTTCTATAACTTTGAAAAATATCTAAAATGCCCATTATCAAAAAGATAAAGTACTTTTTATAAAGATTATTGTTTTCTCGCTCGCATCTTCGATGCTCGCTTAAGACTGCTCACTTCGTTCGCATATTTTCTTTTTGATAATATATAAGAACCGAAGTTGAGTTCGGCGTTAAAGTTGAAGAAAAAATTAACAAATTCTATCCGAGTTTTGAATTATCATTAAATAATCCCACTCACTCGCTATGTTCGTTCGCTATTTGTGTTCGCTCCGAAGTCGCTCACGATTTGCTTAAATTAATAATATGCAGAACTCTTGCTTAAAATTTTATCGACGTTTTTTACATTATCATAAATTAATCCGAGCCGTGAGGCGAGACAAATAGCAAGGCGTGGCGAGCGCGAGCAACTTCGCGACGGTGATGTTCAAGACAGTGAGCGGGGTTGCGAGGTAAATTTATTAAATGAATTTCTGATTATAAAAATATGAAACTCGGTGTTCTGTTTTCAGGAGGAAAAGATTCAACTTATGCAGCTTATCTGGGAAAAAAGGCAGGCTATGAATTAACTTGTTTAATTTCAATTTTTTCAAAAAATAGGGGAAGTTATATGTTTCATACCCCCAATATAAAACTTGTAAAAGAACAGGCAAAGGTAATGAATCTTCCGTTATTGACGGACAGGACAGAAGGGAAGAAAGAAGAAGAATTGAAGGATTTGGAAAGGGCAATAAAAAGAGCAAAAGAAAGATACAAATTTGATACACTGTCTACAGGAGCTTTGCATTCACAATATCAGGCAGAAAGAATCCAGAAAATCTGCGACAACCTGGGGTTGCAATGTTTCAATCCGCTTTGGCATAAAGATGAGATTTCTTATTTAAAAGAATTAGTGAATGCAAAATTCAAGATAATTATAACAGGAGTTTTTGCTTATCCATTAAATCAATCCTGGCTTGGCAGAATTATTGATGATAAATTTATACGAGACGCCGAAGCCCTCAAAGAAAAATACAAAATACATGCAGCGGGCGAAGGAGGAGAGTTTGAAACATTTGTCCTT
>CAYXOE010000003.1:27350-39701 GCA_964466855.1 Candidatus Woesearchaeota archaeon | reverse complement strand
AAAATACAAAATACATGCAGCGGGCGAAGGAGGAGAGTTTGAAACATTTGTCCTTGATTGCCCTCTTTTCAAACATGAATTGAAAGTTAAGAGTTTCAAAGATATTAAAGAAAGTGAGAATGGGTGGAGAAGGGAGATTAAAATTTAAAAACCCCCTTTCCTTTTTCCATTCATGCCCCACAAAAGACGTGTTAGCCGCAAAAATAATTCAGTTGCAATAACTTCAATCATCGTCGGAGCAGTCGTGATTTTGGCTCTGCTCGTAATATTTGTAATTATTCCCAATTTTTCAGCATCAAACACAATAATTGTTCAGGGAAGTTCGACAATAAAAGCAGTTCCAGATTTGGTGGCTGTTTCTTTCAGCATCCAGACAAACGGCTCAACAAGCTCCGCAGCAAACGACGCGAATGATGTAATATATAATCAATTGAAAGATTCTCTGATTGCCCTAGGATTCAATGACAGCCAGATAGGAACGGAAAGTTACAGCATTTATCAGGATATTATTTATGATTCATCCGGGAAAACAACAAATAATGGATATATAGCGTATCATTCTGTCAAACTGGAATTCTCGTCAAAGGACACATCAAAATTAAGTTCTGTTATTGATGCAGGAGCAAATGCAGGTGCTGGAATTTCATCAATTTATTTTGAATTATCTTCATCTTTGCAAAATCAGTATAAAGCACAGGCATTGAAGTTGGCCTCGCAGGATGCAAAAACAAAAGCAGATGCAGTTGCAGCCGGCTTTGGAAAAAGAACAGGTGCTTTGATTTCTGTTCAGGTTAGCAATTTCAATTATTATCCCTGGCCTGTTTATGCTGCATCAGGAGCTGGAAGAACGGCAGATGTTGCAGCAGCGAAGAGCGCAGTTATAAATTTAACTCCGACTTCGCAGGATGTTTCAGCAGATGTAGGCGCGACGTATAGATTAATTTAACTCGCTCGCACTTTCACGGCTCGCTAATTTGGTTCGTTTCGCTCATAATTTTCCTAAATTAATAATCTATAAGAATGCCGCTAAAAGATTGATAAAATGGATTTCTTTTCATTAATATTCCAAGAAAATTGCGAGTTTAGACTTGTAAGCGAGGCGTCGAGCGTAATATTATTTCTTCTCATAAGTTTTAATAGCATCAAAATAAAATTTCACAGGCGTCGGGGAATCTGAAGAGATTACGTTATTAACGCTGTCCCATCCCATGGCTAAAAATATGTAACCTGCTTCTTCAACACGAACAACATGCCCTGAATATTTTCTTCCAGGGATATTCACTCCACAATTGCCATTTATAGGCAAAAAAAATGCAGGCTGTGCTTCTAAACTTTTTTTTGCGTTTGGCTCAAGGACAAGGTCAACCAAATCCCCCATCTTAATGCCATGAATTTCATCAACCATTCACGATGTAAAAAATTCTCTTTTATAAAGTTAATGATACAGAATTATATTTTTATCTCAACTTCCTTTCCCGTTTTCATGTCCTTCACTTTTGCTTTTTTTGATGCAACTTCTTTCTCACCAACAAAAATAACTTTTGCAATTTTGTAAGAGTTAGCATATTCAAGGGCTTTTGTTGGCTTTCCATAATACAATGAAACTTCTTTGTTTTCTTTCCTTAATTTTTGTGCAATGGCAATTGCCTTTTCATCTTCACCGAGGGAAACAACAAGATATTCTTCTTTTTGAAGAACAAGATTTGCAACAGCCATCAACCTTTCAAGCCCGAATGAAATTCCAGTGCATTGAACGTCATTGAATTTGTAGCTTCCGCCAGCACAAATTGTTTCCCTTATTCCCCGGCTCTTGACTTCAAAAACAGTTCCGTTGTAGTAAGAAAGTCCGCGAACTATCGTCGGTGAAAATTTAACTTCCAATCCATAAATTCTGCAATAATCAATCAAACTTATAATCTCTTTGTAAGATTCAAACTTGTTGAAATAATCCTCATCCTGTTTCAAGGCATCAAGCAATTTTCCGGCTCCAAGTTTTTTCAAGTTGTCTTTTATCTCCTTTTCAGGCAGTTTTTCAAATTTGTCAATCTCCCTCAAAATCTGCTCCTTATTTTTTGAAATTTTCAAGTCATCAAGAATTTCACCGAGCAATTTTCTGTTGTTGATAAGAATGATTGGTTTTATTCCAAGTTCTTTTAAGATATCATTTGTCATCGCCAAGATTTCAGCCTCATCCCTCGATGGAATTTCAGAAAGTCCGACAATGTCTGCATCACATTGTGTGAATTGTCTCAATCTGTTTGCAGATGCAGGCTCATCGCGAAAAACATTCCCAATTTCATATCTCTTGTAAGGAAGTTTCTTGTTGTTTATCAACCTCTTCAATTGGAAAGTAAATTCATATCTTAATGCAAGATTTCTTTTTCCTTTGTCTTTAAGTTTGAAGATGTCAGAAATAATTTCCCATTTATCATTTTTGTCCCCTCCCTTTACGAAATCTTCGTATTCAATTATCGGAGTCTCAGCTAACTCAAAACCGTATTTCTCAAAATTTTTCACGATTATTTTTTTTATTTCAGATAATCGCTCGGCTTCTTCTCCTGTAAAATCTCTGAACCCTTTTACTAATTCGCTTGTCATAGTTTTTTCTCCATTGTTACATAACCATTCTCTTTGAATCCAAGCTCTTTATATAAATTAAATGCTTTTGATGCTTTGTGGACATCAAGCACGATTCTCTTCACGCGTGCCTTTCTGCTGTCCGATATGACCTTTTTCATCAGAGATTTTCCGACTCCCATGCCTCTGTATTCTTTAAGCATTGCAAAATCTTCAACGTAAGTCCGCTTGCCGTCATCCCACTCATAAATTGAAAAGGCAATGAATCCTGCAATTTGTCTTTCATTTTGGGCAACATAAATTATTCCCGAATCAAATTCTTCCCTGATGTTTTTGAGTGCCGTTCTTTTTTTCCACCGCTCATTGTATGGCCTTTCATGATAAGCGCGCCTGTAAATGTCAGATACTTCCTCCAAGTCACTTCTTTTTGCCTTTCTGATTATCATCTTTTGAAAATAATATTTCTTATCTTTTATATTTTTTCAATCAATTGTTTAATTTGCAATAATCCTTAAATACTTATTTTGAATGGCTTTTTTATGCTATTAAGGAAGGAGATGACGAAATCAGAGATAGAAAAAGAGTTGCAAGGTAAGGGTGATTATGTTCAAATTGACACGCTGAGAAGATATCTGAAAGAAATGATTCCCATTGACATGAGAAAATTCGCTTCTTTGAAACTTGCTGAGATTTATGAAAGGCGAAGCATGTTCTCGGAGGCTGCATTCCTCTTCAATTTTCTTGTCGATAATGCAATAAGTTATCAGGAAAGAATGGATTTTCTTCTGAGAGAAATGGGGGATTTCATAAGAGTTGGATTCTTTGACAGGGCAGACGGCGTCATGAACAAAATTATTGCTGAAGTCAAGCCAATGGAAAGAACAAAATATATTGATGCTGTAAAAAATTTTTACAGAGGTCAGGCATTGGCTTATGAAAAAGAAAAGAGAAGAAGCAAGGCTGTTGAAATTTATGAAAAGCTTGTTGATATGAAAGGCGTTTCTGATGCAGAGAAAGAGGACATCAAAGCAAAGCTTCTTATGCTTTATCGCGAGCTTGGATTGACGCAGAAATATTTGCAGTTGAAAGGAGATTAGAGGGCGAAAGGAGAGAATCGAACTCTCGTTCCGCGAGTTCTGTCATTTCATTTGATGATAGTTTTTCTATCATCCGAAGACCACAGTCGCGTGTTCTGCCACTGAACTACAGTCGCCATGTTTTATTTAAAATTGAATGGTATAAAAAGATATTCCTGCGCTAATTAAGTTGGAGAAAATATCATAGGCAAGAAGCACAAATTTTAAACCAATTGCACTGTTGTGAACTGGACAGGACTATTGCATACATTCTTAGTTCCTGAAGCATCTGTGAAATAAATTGCAGCATCAACTTCTGTTACATTTGCGATTCCAATATTTACGCCCGGAGTAGTGCTTGCAGAACCAAGTGTTTGAATGTTCCCGCTAACATCTGTTATGTTGCTTTGTTGTGCGGCATTTATGAATACCAGCCTTACTCCATTAATGACATCTGTTCCTGTTGTTCTTTGGACAGTAACATTGCATATGCCTGTATTCTTTGTGCAGGATGCAGAAGTTATCTGAACTCCCGAGTTGAAACATTGCGCTCCTGATGTCGCGCCTTTTGTTGAATTTGAAACAATATTGCTGACAACAAACCAGACAATTCCAATAAGAACAATTGTTAAAAGAATTAAAATCAGCGTCGCAATGATAGATGAAATTCCTCTTGAGTTGCTCATATCTTTTCCTCTTTTCTTTATTTAATTAATTAAAATGTCTTTAAAAATATTTCTGTCATTGAAGATTATCAATAACTTGGAAAAACTCTTTGCTGTCCATTACTTTGTCAACCTCTGTCAATCCCCGCTGTTCAACGAATTTTGCAAATGTTTCCGGCTTGTATCCTCTTTTTCTCAATGCGAAAATTGTCGGTAATCTTATGTCTTCAGATCCTTTGTATTTTCCTTCCTTTATTGCTGCTGTTATTTTTCTCTTTGATAAAACCAAATCATGAAATTTTATTCTGCCCATGAAAAAGCACCACGGATATTTTCTCCCGAAAATTTTGAAAATCATTTTCTGCCTTTCTGAATTGTCCCTGTGATCCTTTCCCCTTATTATGTGCGTCATTCCAAGATCCATATCATCAACAGCAACAACAAGATTCATTAATGGCCAGACGCGGTATTTGTTTCCCTGCAATGGATGCTTTGTCTCATTGATTCTCGCGAGAGGAAAATCTCTCATAGCAGGGTTTCTATGTTGCATATTTGATTTAAATCTAAGAATAGCTTCTCCTTCCTTGAATCCGTTTTTGGCAATCATTTTTTCCCATCTCTCTAAATTTTCCTTTGTTCCCTTGTTTCTGTCAGGGCAATTTTTTAGATTCATTGTATATTCCTTGAATTCCTCAGAAGAACAGGTGCAAACATAAGCTGCATCTTTTTTAATCAATTCTTTTGCATATTTGTAATAAAGTTCCATTCGGTCTGAAGAATTTATGTATTTGTACACATTTCCAAAAATCCAATCGGAGTCTTCCTTTATTTTTTCGTAGCTTTCCTTGATTGTTGTTGTCGGGTCTGTATCATCGATAATTACATAAAATTTTCCGCCATATTTTTTCACGTAAAGTGACGAAATCAAATTTGAAATAATATGCCCGACATGCAATGGTCCGGATGGCGATGGGCGAAATCTTGTTATGATTCCATTTTTTGGGACATTTGGCAATTCAGGCAACCCTTCTCTGCTTTCTCTTTCGCTTATTATATTTTCAAGCTTATCAAATTCATTTTGTTGCTCTTCAATAGAAAGAGAATTAATCCCGTTCACAATTTTTGAAATTTCCTTGATGTATTTTTTTACATCTTCTTTTTTCAATCCTTCATGAAACAAAGAAGAAACTACAGAACCTTGTTGCGCTTTTCCATTATGTGCAAGAGCATTTTTCAATGAATATGCGCGGGCTTTTTTTTCTAAATCTTTCATTATAGAAAAATATTCTGTTTAGTTATTAAATTATTCTATGTACCCGCCTTTCTGCAAATTCCAAAGTTTTCTGTATTCCCCTTCTTTGTTGATAAGTTGATTATGGCCCCCCTCTTGAATTATTTTTCCGCCTTTCATTACAACAATTCTATCCGCACTCATTATCGTTGAAAGCCTGTGAGCTATCATTATTGCGGTTCTCCCTTCAAGAAGCCTGTGAAGATTCTTTTGAATTTCGTGTTCTGTTTCTGAATCAAGAGATGAAGTCGCTTCATCGAGCACAAGAATTTTTTTGTTTGCAAGTATCGCCCGTGCTATGGAAACTCTTTGCTTTTCCCCGCCCGACAATTTGACTCCTCTTTCTCCGACAATTGTATTTTCCTTTTTGGGAAGGCTATTAACGAAGCGATCAAGCTGGGCAAATTGTATTGCATCTATTACCTGCTTTCTTGAAGCATAAGGATTTGAAAATTTTATGTTATTGAATATGGTATCATCGAACAGAACGCATTCCTGGGGAACAATACTTAGTTCGCTTCTCAAAGATTCTTGCTGGACATTTCTTATATCTTCCCCATCGATTTCAATTCTTCCAGAGTCAATGTCATAAAGGCGATAAAGTAATTTTATCAGCGTGGTTTTTCCCGAACCCGAATGCCCGACTATCGCAACCTTTTCCCCTGGTTTTATTTTAAGCGTAAAATCTTTAAGGCCAAACAATGATTTTTCTTTATATCTAAAAGTTATGCCGTCAAAAAAGACTTCCCCCTTTAAGACCTTCAATTCTTTTGCGTCTGATTTATCTATTATTTCTTTTTCTACTTTGTTATATTGGAAAAGATCCTGGAAGTCTGCCATTGAACGATAGAATCCTCGGACTCCTTGGATTAAATTGTACATGCCTCCCGTAAGAGAAAGATAAATTGTATAAACATAAGTCAAAGTTCCAAGGCTTATGGTATGGCTGAAAAAGTTCCTGAGTGAAAAGAAGACAACAAGGAATGTTCCGACGGCAAGTATTAAAGTCTGTCCCCCTGACATCCAGCTGAAATAATTCCATAGTTTAAGTTCTATCTTTTTTGTATCCTCGCTCAGTTTTTTATATCGCGATTCTATGAATTTTTCTTTTCCAAAATATTTTATCGAATCAATATTAGTGAACACGTCGCTGATGTTTGCCTTTTCCCAATCCTCTTTTTTATTGTATTCAAGACTGTCTTCTTCCTGTATCTTCTGTATGTAAAAGCTGTATGCTAGGAAAACTGCCACGACGCCGAGTATAACAACAGCCGAAATCCAATCCAGATAAATGAGAGAAAAAGTAACGATTATAATCTGAAAAAATGTGTTCAAGAAATTGAATGCAAAAGTATCAGTCATTCTTTCCATAGCTGCCCCGCCCCTTATTATTCTGGAGATGAGGCTCCCGGTTTTATGAGACACATGAAAACTATGGTCAAGTCCAAGAAGATGATTGAAAAATTTTCTTTTCAAGTCAGCAATTGTTTTGTTTTCGAGGTTATTTATAAGGCGTATTTCAAGCCAATTGAAAAAAGTTGTAATAAGAGAAGCACCAGCAAAAACAAGAGCGACTATTAAGAGTATGTTTTCAAAACTGGAGATTGAAAGTGTTCCCGATGCAATCGATGAGCCGTTATCTACTATAACTTTGAGCAAATATCTGTCGACGACTTGTTTAAAGCTTAACACTATCGTTGCAAATATGATTGCAATTACAAGAAACTTGTATTTTTTTATGAATTCCCAATATATTTTGAAATTATATCTAAAGTCTACTTTTTTGTTTTTGTCAGCCATTAGTATGTTTTATATAGTTGTCCCACCTCTCTATTTTGATGAAAGACAGAGCTGTTATGGGCAGTTCAGTCGCTAACCCAAAAGAGGACAGCGAAACTGACGAATATGAAGTTGAGGATGATGATAATTACAATTAGCCTTATAGATATATAAATTTAATCACTCAAAACCCAATTTGTTTTTTCTCTCAAGGAGTTCAACTCTTTGCTGCAAATGATAAATTTGGTTGGATAAATCCTCAAGCTTGTCTGTTATGTCTGCCAATCTCTTCGCGAGTTTTTTTCTTTTTTCATCGCTCTCTTCATTTTCTCCGTATGAATCAGACGACATAGACGATGAAGCCATGTCTCTCAAAAAATTAAAATTGCCCGTGGAAGAAGTTTGCACTTGATTTTGTGGGGTTTGAATTTGCATTCGTTGAGGCGCTTCGATATTTACGCTTTCTGCTTTGCTGACAATCCCTTTGATGTTTTTCATCTTTTCAATGTGCCTGTCATATTTTCCAGTCAGGTCAACCGTCTTATCTTTTTTTCTGAACCATGCCATTATGCAAAACCCCCGGTTTTGTATCCGCAGGTTTCCTGCCGAGGACATAAGAAAAATTTCCTATTTTTCATACATGATACAAGTGCATAAACTTTTTAAAATTATTTGGGATGATTAGAAACCTTTTTTAAACTCTTATTCGTTAATTATTAATGGAAAGTGTCCATCAAATAATCGGGAAAATAAATTCCGATTATGCCGAAAATAAGGGGGAATTGTTAAAAGAGTATAAAACATGGGACAAGGTTCCTGTTGATAAGATTAAAGGAAAACCTTTGGAGCAGCACACTATTGTTTATGATTCCTCGTCGGAAACTCTCGAGCCGATTTATTTTTACATCCTTGATTTGATGGGCGACATGGCGATGAAACCTGAAAAATTAGTTGATAATTTCACTTCATCGCCGGGCAGCGGGCATTTCTCAGAGCTTGGGCAAAGAGCAACTGTCATGCAGCAGCAGGCAACAAGAATTTTGGGCGACATAAATAATGTAATGAGAAGCATTCTGAATTTGGTTTATGATTTGAAGGAATTTAAAATTCGTCTTGCGACCTACTATGACCTGAAATCCCAAAACAAAGAAACACGCGAAGCTGCTTTGCTGTCGCTGAAACAATTGTGGATGGACAAAGTTGATATCAACAAAGGAAATTCCAGCATAAAAGGTATTGCTGTCTCGGGCCAAATTGGCTATCAGACCTTGATTGATGCTTTTCTTTTTGTCGAAAATGAAAAAGCCGTTGACAGCGTCGACTTGAATGACAGGATAAAAAGAATTGTGAAGCAGAGAATCCATGAATTTAATCTATGGCTTGTTGAATCAGAAAAAGAATTGCGAAAGAGATATGAGCTTGAGAGAAAATATTTAAAGAGCCAGGTTAACAGTGTGAAGATTTATGCGCGATGGGCAAAACCATATCTTAGGGCGGCGCAGCAATTGGAGATGGGAGAAAATTTCAGAAGCGCCTCAATTGTAAAAGTCTTCAATACAATTCTTCTTGAATTAACTCTTCTCGGAAAACAGCAGCTCAAAATAGATGACGCAATTGTTGCAGGAAAACTTTCGGAAGATTTTTTGAAGCTGAGAAAAAGGGGGCTCATAAAAAGGGATTATTTCAGCTGTTATGTCGTTGAATTTGTTTTCAGGGGAATACCGACGAAAACTTCTGTTTATCAGCAGCATTATGTTTTCGGAGGAAGAGTTGAAATCACTTTTTCAGCGTATGCATTGAACAACGATGAATTGAAGAAACTTGATGAGGAAATTACAAAGTCAGAAGTTGGAGATGCATTAAAATTGGTTGAAGGCGCGACAGGAAGCATTGAAGATTTGCAAAATGACATTGATATGTTTTTGAAGGAAGAAGAAAAAGCAGAAGCAAAAGAAAAAGGAAAGTCGCAGGAATTGAATCCATTTGCGGCTATCTTGGGATTTTATGAAAAAAAAGAAGCGAAAACAGAAAAAGCAACAGCTATAAAATCATCAAAATTAAAATCAGATAGCTTTATTGAAAAAATTCTCAGAAAAGCTTCTGAAGATACTGCAAAAGAAACAGTTTATACTCTTTTTGACGTCTATAAAAAAGGACACAATATGCCGAGCTATGAAGAAAGAAAATAGATCCAAATCAAGAAAACAAAAAAAATCTCATTCTGAAAAAATAGTAATCTTTGAAAACAAAAAGAGATTTGAAGAAATAAAAAGCGAGGAAAAAAAGGACATTCCGGAAGAAAATGAAGAAGAGGAAGCTGGGATTTTGCAGGGATTTCAATTGCCTTCTTCAGCAAGGCGAAGTCTTGAAAATATCCGCGCCGGGCAAACGCTTGAAGGCTCTGTAATTTTTGCGCCGCGCCTCAGAGACAAAAAATTTGAGGGAAAAAATTATGCTGAGAAATATGACGTGAAATACGAAGGAAGCAAGTATGGAGAAAAAACCCCAAATCTTTATGCAGAATCTCAAAGCACGCAGGGAGAATCAAAAGAAAAAAATTCTAATAATATCCAGAGGGTTTAATTTACGCTCGCCTCATTTCGACTCGCTAAATTGCAACTCACTACGTTTCGCAATATTCTTAATATCTAAATCAATTCCGCATCAGCGAGGACTTTTTAAAAATCGAGCGTATCAAAGCGGTAGTAACATTTTATAAATTCCCTATTCTATAAATTAATATAAAATAGAGGCTAATAATGGATAAGAAAAATTTGTTCGCAAATTCCTGTTGCGGGGTGCTGGAGATGCAGAACCTGCGGGAGGTTCTGCATGCCTGACAATTATCATCTCAGCGACATTTATCAGGGGGGATATTCAACGCTTGACCCAGAGTCTGGTTTTGTCGGATACAGAATTGGTGCCGGAAAATTAGGCCTGGCAGGGGATCCGAGGACAGCAAATATTCTTCAGGAAGTTTCAACGAGATTGCAGACAGGTGCGAAACAAATTGAAATTTCCCCGATTCAGCCCGGTGTTTTTGAATCAATTCCAAATCAGCAATTGAAAGAAGTGAAGAGATTAAGCGAATTGACGGGCATTGATGTTTCTGTTCATGCGCCATTGATAGAGGCATCCGGGATTTCACAGCAGGGGGTTTATAACGAACTCGCACGGGATGAAGCAGAAAGGCAGATGTCTCTTGCTGTTGAAAGAAGCCACGAATTGGACAGGAAAGGAAACATTCCTGTAACTTTTCATTCAAGCGTAAATGTGCCTGGACCCGAATACAGGATTACAGAAGTTGAAGGAAAAAGAGTTGAGGAAAAAGCATTGATGCCAATAATAAATCAGGAAACAGGACAGACAATTATGGTCAAGGCTGACAAAAGGTATTCGCCGGGTATGAAAGAATTGGAAAAAGGAGAGATGTATACTGTTGAAAGGCAGCTGAATGTAAGGAATTCAACAGAGTGGTCGGACGCAATCACAAATCTCGTCGCTATAAAAGAAAGAGCAGACAGAATGATTAGTGATACAGAACAAGTTGTTGTTCAAACTCAGAAAAAAATGCAAGAGCAGGGAATAGGTTATCAAAATTTAACACCGATGGAACAGGATGTATTGAATCGTTATCAAAATGCGGGCTTGGAATTGGCTGAAATTCATAAACATCTCAGCAATTTGTTTGAACGGGCTTATAAGTATGGTGAGGGGGGAAAAATGGTAGAAGAAAATAAAGTTGTTGTAGAGCTTAAAAAAGAAGATTATAAGAGACGATTGGCAGAATTTTCAGAAGAATTTGGAAAAGTTGTCCGCGACGAAAAAGGTTTATCCCTGTCAGAGCAATCAAGGGCAATGGAGGAATTGATGAAAGATTTGAATAAGCTTCCGCCGCCTCTTCTTTTCAAGCCTGTTGAAGAATTTGCAACTGAAAAAACAGCCACGACTTTCGCGAACGCTGCATTTAATGCCTACAAAAAATTTGGAACTGATGCGCCGATTGTCAGCATTGAAAATCCTCCTGCTGGTCTGGGACTCTCAAGAGGGGGAGATTTGAAAAAAGTGGTTGAAGTGGCGAGGGAAAAATTTGCAGATAGAGCAGAGAGAGAAGGAATGAACAGAAAAGAAGCTGAAAGGCAGGCCGCAAAATTAATCGGCGTGACTTGGGATGTCGGTCATATCAACATGTTGAGAAAATATGGGTATACTGAAGAAGATATTATAAAAGAATCAGAAAAAGTTGCGCCGCTTGTAAAGCACGTTCACCTGTCAGACAATTTTGGCTTTGAGCACACTGAATTGCCGATGGGCATGGGAAATGTTCCCATAAAGCAAATCATGGAAAAGTTGGGGCAGAAAGGTTTTGAAGCAAGGAAAATTATCGAGGCGGGAAACTGGTGGGAGCATTTTAAAACATCTCCGTTCCAGCAGACGCTTGAAGCTTTTGGTTCCCCGATTTATGGAATAATTCAGCAGCCATATTGGAACCAGGCAATCGGCATGCAGGGATATTTCTCCGGCTTTGGAAACATGTTGCCTCAATTTAATTACGAACAATTTGGTTCCGGCTTTTCATCACTTCCGGCTGAATTGGGCGGGCAGAGGCAGACAGGGCAAAGCAGAATGACTGGCAGACCGTTGGAATAATTTATTAACACTTAAATCATGATAATAAAATGCCGCGAAGACAGGAAATAATTACTTCTGCAGTAAACATAGGAATTAGTGAAATTATAAAGCTTCATCCGCGTTTTACAAAAGCAGAACATTATATCGCGCGTCATATTAACCTTCGCAGCTTGAATGAGAAATTTAATCAGCTGTACTATTCTGCACGAACAAATGGAATTAATAGAATTGCAACATATATCACGAATGGTCTTGCAAGCTATGTTGCAAGTGGCAGGGCTTTTGATAATGCTGGGAAAGAAACAATTTTGAGAAAAGGTTTGGAAGCGAA
>CAYXOE010000003.1:0-27250 GCA_964466855.1 Candidatus Woesearchaeota archaeon | reverse complement strand
GGGCTTTTGATAATGCTGGGAAAGAAACAATTTTGAGAAAAGGTTTGGAAGCGAAAGCCAGCAGCGGATTTTTCAAAGGCATGTCTGCACGAAGAGAACTTGCAGGAGACAAATATCTTGACCAAGTAATTGGTGCATGGAGTGAAATTAATGCTGTTGCAAAAGCAGGAAGACATGAATTGCCCGAGGATTTTGCAAAGCCGATGAAATATTTGTCAAGATTGGGCTTTGCAATTCCTGCGGTTGAAGTTTTACGAGAAACAGGCCTAATTAATCAATCTGCTTATTCTCAATTAAGAAACAATATAAGAAAAGGCGCTTATGAAAGCCATCAGGAAGCAATAGGAAAATTGGCAGAATATTCAACATACCAAAAAATTGCTGCAGCTGTTTTTGCAGTTTTCGGTTTTGCAGTTTTGCTTTTCAATTCAGGAATAACAGGCGCTGTTGTCGGTGCTTCAAAATTCACAGGAGCACTCGTTGGCGCAATATCGATAATAATTGCATGCGTTTTATTGCTGATTTCAAAAAAGAATATTTAAAAACTAAAATATATATTAGAATATAAGAATAAAAGATGGTTGATGAAAAAACAATTTCTGAAAAAATTGCAAAGGCCGAGAGGGACAAGCATCGCACAGAATATCTTTCTGATATAGAACGGGAAGCAAAGCATGCAAAAGCAGACCCGCCAAAGCATATTGCAAAAAAAGAACAGGAGACGCATAAGCATCACAGACATCATCCTCGCCATAAGCAAGTTGTGAAAAAAGAAGAGAAAAAAATTTCACACTCAAGACATAGGCATCATCATATTGCTAAGCAATTTGTTGAAAATATGGAAAAGCCGGAGCCATACAAAATCGTAGTAAGCAAGCCGCAGAATGTTCCCACAATGAATCTTGTGAAAGACATTGAAATCGCGATGGATTTTGCAACGAAAACTTATGAGAGATTTAACAAGATAATAAAGTCAGTTGTTCTTTTCGGCTCGACAGCAAAACAGACAACGGTTACTGGTTCTGACATTGACATCATTATAATTATTGATGATGTTTCAATTGCGTGGGACCAGGAATTGATTGCATGGTATAGGGAAGAATTAGATAAATTAGTTAGAAAAAATCCCTATAAAAAAAGTTTGCATATCAATACAATTAAATTAAGCACATGGTGGGATGATTTGAATAGGGGAGATCCGATGATTATAAATGTAATAAGATATGGAGAAACATTAATTGACTTCGGGGGATTTTTTGAGCCATTAAAATTTTTGTTATTGAAAGGAAAAATTCGCTCAACGCCGGAAGCTGTTTACAGCTGCCTTGAAAGGGCGCCGATTCATTTTCTTAGAAGCAAGACGTCAGCATTGAATGCGATTGAAGGATTGTACTGGGCAATGGTTGATTCTGCGCATGCAGCGCTTATTTCGCGGAATGTTTTGCCACCATCGCCGGAGCATATTTCCCTGAATTTGCGGGATACATTTGTAACAGAAGGAATTCTTCCGATGAAATATGTGACCTGGTATCGCGATTTGCTTTTCCTTTACAAAAAAATTTCTCATGGGGAATTGCAGGATATCAAAGGCGCTGACATCGATGAATGGCAGCAGAAAACAGACGAGTTCATAAGAACGATGGCAAAGCTGGTTGATGCAACAATAACAGGAGCAAACAGAATCGATCTGGAAACAAGTTCTAATAAGGAAGAAAAGGTAGAAGAGAAGAAGTGATAATTAAAATTATGCAACTTTTTTCTCAGGCTCTTCAATTCCTTTTGCTTTTCTATAATCTTCCCCTATTTTTTCCGTTGCTGCATTAAAATCATCATATCCGTGCTTGTTCATTAATTTCAATACAGCTGCACGCCTTATTGTGGCATAAATAGCAGATTTATAGCCAGCAATTGCTTTTTCAGAATCATTATCCAATCCAAGGGACTCTGAAGTTAGTTTCTTTTCTTCTAATATATGTTCCTCTATTTTTCTGTTCTTTGCTTCCTCATATTGTTCCAGTTGTTCAGGGATATCCATCTTGATTGACTTGTTCATTTTGCCAAGGATTTTTTCAAGATTTCCCAATGGCAAACCAGCAAAATTGCCTAATCCTATGCTTTGCTGCATGATTCCCATGACATATTTTGTAACCTGATAGTTGTCAGGATAAGCGGGCCTGTCTGAAATTCCCATTTTGTTTCTTGCTTCCATTTCTTTGTCATAAATTTCTTTTCTTATCTTGCCTGCCTCTGGATTTTCAAAAACACCGCTGTATTGTCCTTCGCCGATTGACAATCCAAAAGCGCCATATGGTCCGTGGGGATTTGTTAAATCATTGACTCCAAGAATATTAAGATAAAATTCATTTTGCAGATTTGCCTCTAAGGATTTGATTGTTTTCTCTCGCTCCTTTGCAATTTCTTCTATTGTTAATTTTTTGTCTGGCATTTTATTCAGTTTGATTACCTCTCCCTTTTATATAATTTATGGCACCGCCAATTATTGAACTTGCAGCTTCCCCTATTCCGATAGGATAAAGCTCTCGATTGTTTAACAAAACGCCTGCCCCGAGAGTAAGAGCAGAAGTAAGCCCGTTAAGTAAAAGCGTGTATTTCTTTTTTGATTCGTCATTTCTTCCGAGCGCTAAACTATATGCATATCCCTGCGCTCCTGTCAGGATCCCTCCCAAACCAATATCCCGAAAGTCTTTGCTCTTGATTAAAGCCCCTGCTCCTAAAACAAGAGCTCCGCAAATTGTAAGGGTTCCCAATATTTTTTCAATTTTTCCGATTCCCATGTAAAATTGCAATTTCTCTGCCTTATAAATCTTATGAGTGTTACTACTTTGTAGAGAATATGGGATTACGGGAGTTACTAATATCTATTAAAATATCATCAACAAAATCCGGCTTGCTGTCGCACCACCCAATAAAGCCGCCATGCAGAAGATAATGTATCATTGCCGCGAATTCACGGTATCCTATTTCGTATTTGCCGATTTTTATAGCGTCCTTTTCTGCCCTGACAGGAATCTTTATTCTCTTTCCAATTATGTGCGCCTTTTCTTCCAAGGACAATTGGCCTCTTCCATTTATATATTCATATACTTCTTCTCGGGATTTAACCCCTGAAAAACCAGACATATATTCATTGAATAATTCTTCATAAGTCTTCAGATTAAAACCGGAAATATGGGTGTCTGGCGGAATTGATGAATTTTTTGCCAAATATCTTCCAAGTTCGCACAAGTCCTTCACCTCAAAAGTGTATTCTCCAAGCCTTGTAAGTTTTGTAAAATTAACAAAAAATCCTGCATCGATTATTCCGTGCGATTTAGTTATTAATTCCAATGTCATTTTTATTAAACAAGTTCAGCTTTCTGCTGGGTTGCAGGCTCGATTAATTCTTCCAAAACCTTGAACCTTGGGTCTATTGTCTGGATGGCCTTTGTATGTCCGGGCATCTTTGCCTTTACTTCCTTTAATACAGTTCTGACTATTCTGAGGTTGTTTTCATTTGGGACAGCAAAGAAGAACAGTCTGCTTCCTGCCTTCAATAAAGCTGAACGTCCGACGGATTTTCCGAAGGAGAGCGCCATTCCTGTCTGCATCCTGTCTGCTCCAGCTCCTGTAAGCATCTTGTTTTCCCTTTGAACATGATGGGGATAAGGAAGAATCTTAAAGAGATATTTTCCCAATAGGAATTTATCTAATTGCTTGTTTATGTACTCTCTTGCTGCCTCCAACGCATTGTGTCTTATCTGTATTCTCTCGGCAGAAACAATTGTCAAATGGTAAGGATATTTTCCGTCATTAAAGCCTTCCTCATCGCCCATTGTGAACTTGACGATTTTAGAGGGCGGAACCACCTTTATGTAAGAATATTTTTTCTGCTTGCTTTTCCTAGTGAAAGGAACAACAGGCTTTTTTGAATATGCTGATGCTTTTCTTAGTCCCATTTTAATTATTCGAATATAATTTATGTTTAATATCTTCGTGAGTTTGCTCTTCCATGACGTATCTCCCTAAATCAAAAGACAATAAAGAATATGGCTGTCCATGCCTATTAAATGCTATTGATGTTGAAGTGAGTTGCGATGGCCTGAGTCTTATGTCTATTGTTGCCAAATAAAATCCTTCTCTTTGTTTTGCTGTCCATTCTTTGTAAATTAATTTATCCATTGGCAATAATTTTCTCGCACCGCTTGGAGCTTGTAAAATAACTCGAACATTTTGCCCCAAAAATCTTTCCAATGTTTTTGTATTTTCCTTTACTGTTTTCATTTTATTTCCACTTCCGTTGTAATTGCCTGCCCTGGAAGCCCTTTCTCGAAAATTGCTCTCACAACTCCGTTGTTTCCATGAGCTCCTGAAATTTTGCCATGAATTATTTTCCCTGCCGGCGAAGCCCAAGAAACTTCTTTGCCAATGAGCTTTTCAGCTTCTGATTTTTTGTCAACGCCATGGACTTCTATCAAAAACTGCCTTTCATGAATCGTGTGTTTTCCCCGTCTGAATTGAACTACAATGCCCTTTGTCATTGAATAAATTAGAAAATATATTTTTAAATTATTGCTTTCTGTAAACCGCCCTAAGTGTCTCTCTTACATCTTGAAGATATCTGCTGACTTCTAAATAATGCATTTCAATTTTTTCTTTGTCAATTGGAGATTTCTCACTGTCCAGGACAAGTTTTCTAAGCCCTTTAATCAACCCCTTCATTGCTTTTCCATTGCAATCAAATTCTTCTTCGGGTGTTTCTTCAACTCCAAGTTCATGCAAAAGTTCTGCAGAGTAAGAACAAACCCCCCTAAAATCCTGCCTCATAAATGCGTCTCTCGATAGAACTCTGTATTCTCTCAATTGTTCGTTCATGTACCTTGCCGCAACGCGAACTTCTGGGCTAATATTTTCCATCATTTTTATTATAGAATTTGATTTTTAAAACTTCCTCATTATCACAATATCCCTTCCAATGATTGAATCTTCGCGAAATTCATGAATTGGCTTCATCAAGATTTTCAATCCTGTTTCTTTTGCAATTCGATTTATATCGCACGAAATTCTTTCCTTGCTCGTGGAAGAGCTTCTGCCTGTAAAAATATGCGGCATTGTAAAAACAATATTCCCTCTTGTTTCCTTTTTCAAATTTTTCAAAACAGGAACAATCAAGTTCTCAAAATTTTTTGCAATCTGCATCGCTTTTTCTCTAGAAGGAATTTCTTTTTGCAATTCACCAAGCTGCGGCTCTGTTACAATTGCATCAACTTTTTCAACTCTAATCTTTTGAGAATCTTCATTGATTAATTTGTATCTGTTTTCATGAAATCCAAAATATTTCAAATTTGCTCTTGAATCTTCAATTGCTTTTTTATCTTTGTCAATTCCAATGACTTGAATATTTTGCAATAATGCTTCTTCCAAAATTACTCCAATACCGCAGAAAGGATCCAAAAGCGTTTCATCATTTTTAATTTCAGAAAGATTAATCATGATTTTTGCGAGGCGGGGCGATATTGAAAGTTCATTTCTTCTAATTGGCTTTCTCATGTCTCTTTGCTCAATTTTTTCATAATTGCTTTTCTGGATTATTCTCCCGAAATTATCGTGAAAAATAAAATATTGCTCATCAATATTTTTTGATGCAACGTTTGGAACAAATTCCTTGTTCTGCAATTTGATATTTCCAGTCAGATTTTTTTGAGTGGCTTTCAATCTTTCTCTTCTGAATCTTTGTTTCAGATAAAAAGCAACATCATTGAAGTCCCCCGCATCAAAATCAAAAATCACATAATTAAGTTTGTTTTCTTCTGTGAAATAAATTTCCTGTTTGTCAATTTCGTTGGAAATTTCTTTTGCCTTTCCTTCAGCCAAAACTTGCCCGATTGAAACTGTTCCTCCGAGATTGTCAATTGAATTTTCAGGAAGAATATTACCCGTTTCAACAAGCAGTCCATTATTTACTAATCCTATTTCTTTAAATTGAAAATCATTTCTTCTAAAAAAAGATTTTACTTCTTCGGTTGATAATTCAATGTTCCTTCCGAGGATGAAAAGGTATTTCATAATTGTTGATAATAAAAGAAAGATTAATATAGATATCTATTTTCATAATAAATAATAATATGACGCAAAATTATCTCCACAATTTAGATTCATTACTTTATAAAAATCATTCAAAAAACCCTCGAAAAAGGAGAAATATTTCTTTTACTGAAAAAACAATTCTTTGGGAAAGAAATAAATCACATGTTTGTCATATTTGTAGACAAAAAATTCATTCATTAACAGAAGCTGAAGTCGATCATGTTAGAGCAAATTCTAAAGGCGGACAAACAGTTAGTTGGGCACATCGTCATTGCAATAGAATGAAAGGCAATAAACCCCTTTCAGTAATACATAAAAGATTGGGGATTAAAACAAAAATCAAACATAGGAGAACAACACATAAAAGAAAGACTTCTGGACAAACTTGGATAAATCCTATGACGGGAAAAAAAGAAAAATTTAGCCCCTTTGAGATTTAATTATAGCACAACTTCAAATTCGCCCAATTCTTTTTTCAACAGAGTGAAAATTTCAAACGGCATGTTAGCGGTTTTCTTTTCTTTCTGCTTTTCCATTGCCTTTGAAACTTCATCCATACTTGCCTCTTCAATTTTATTCGTGATTTTTTTTATCTTCCCGTCTTTGAACAGGAATGCTTCCTTGTCATAAATCAAAAGTTCAGCTGCTTTTTCCTTTTCGCCTTCTTTGTATTTTAAAATCATTCTTCTCTTGTCAAAATCCATCAAGTCTTTCCTCTGCGAATATTCAATCAAAACATTAATCAATGAAGCAGCCTCTTTTCTCACGTTGTCAATCATATGAATGTTTGTCTTTCCTTTCTTGAATTCGTCTTTTGCTTCGATAATGTTATCAATTATTTTTGAATGCTGTGAGCTGAATTTTCCCCCCTTAACTAACTCATTGAAAGATTCTATTATTGCAGAGTTAGAAGATTTGCCGGTGACAATTTTCAGCAATTCAAAAACCTGCTTGTAAATTTCATCAATTGTTTTTTCCTGCGCGCGCTTTTCAATTTGCTTCCTTAATTCTTTCAATCTTTCGATATATTCTTCTGTCCCTTTTATCAACTCATCAAGCTCTTCGCCCTTTATTTCCTTCAATTTTTCATGCTCGAATTCCTTGTATCTGTCAACAACTTTTTCAAGAATTTTTGCAAATTTCTCTTCCAGCATTTTTTCTTTCTCGACAAAAATTTCCCTGACTTCTTTTACCGTTTGCCTTGGGGTTGGAGGAGGCAATCCATACAACATTAACAATGCCTGGCTTGGAGTTATAATTCCCCAATAAATGTCCTGAACAAGAATATCAAGCAACGCATTCTTCGCTCTCTTGATTGTTTTGTCTCCCATTGAAATGAACATGTCAATTGCTTCGGGCGAAGGTTTCAATTTTCCCATTTTCAAAAGAACTTTCCATGGCATGAATGTTCCTCTGTCATAAATCGGAATTCCGTCCCTGATGAATGTGAAAATAACAGGATTTGTGTCTTTGACAGATTCCCAGAAATCAGTCAGCAGATAAACCTGCACATGAACAAGATTTTCCTTTATTCCCGCAATGGCATGCGCCTCTGAAATATATTGGTAAATAATTCCCATCAATCTTTCTTTCAATTCAAGTCTCGGCATTCTTTTGACGTCGGTATCATTGATAATTATGAAGCTGTCCAAATCAGATGTTTTTATTGCAGAGCCTGTAATCAAGCTTCCGCCAATAACATAGCTGACAACATATCTCTCGAATTTTTGCAGAACAAGTGATTTATGAATTTCAGCGACTCGCAAAGCACTCAATAATTTCGAATCCTGCAAAGGAAAAGACATTGCAATTGCACTCATTATATCAAACTTGCTGTCCAGCCCATATTCCCAGACATCAGAATTTGTCTTCACATAAACCCACACGTTATGTTTTTCTTTCTCAATCTGCTTCACTATTTCCTCTTTAATTTTTGGAATTTCTTTTCCCTTGTCGTCGGGAATCATGATGAACAAATGAATTTTTTTCTGCAGTTTTTCAGATTCTTCTTTTGGAATGTTTTCCCCGATTTCCTCTTCAATGAAAATCTTGACAGCTTGCGGAGGCAAAAGCCCGATGGATTCAATGAAGGGATATTTTTTCATAGCAAAAATCTTAAGCTTGTTCAATTCTTTCTTCGTCTTTTCCATGCTTTTCTGCAATTCAGATTGGCTTGGAATAACGGGCTTTTCAGCAGAATACTTATTATCAAGATTCATTTCAGGAATATCTGTTTTGCTTTTGTCATCAGGACTCATAGTGAAAAAACTCTCAAAGTGTATTTAAAGGTTATGTAGTAAGATTTTTAAGAATAACACATTTAGGGGAAAGTATACTAAAGAAAACCGTTAGTTGTGCGGTCCATTAGTCTATCGGTAGAACACCTCGTTTACACGCAGAACCCGAGGGTTCCGCACCTCCAGAAATGAATGCGGACGCAACGGAAATGCTAAAAGCCGAGGAAGGGGAGGTTCGATTCCTCCATGGACCATCAATATGCCAAATAAAAAGAGGGCAGCCAGTAAAGAAAAAGAAGAGGAATGGGCAAGAAAATTGCCATGGATTCTTCCTCTTGCATCGGGAATTTTTTTTGGTGCATCTATATTCGAGATGATGCCAGATGCCCTTGAAAAAATCGGAAGCATTAGCTGGATTTTTTTCCTCGGAGGAATAATTCTTTTCATATTAGTCAAAGATGGATTGGATTATATCGGCAGGCAGGGATTGGCAGGAGTGGCAACTTTTGGCATTTGGTTGCATTCTTTTCTTGAAGGCGTTGTAACTGGAACAAGCTATAGTGTAAGCCTTTTAATAGGATTGCTTGTCTCGGCGGGAATGATTCTTCATCTCATTCCGGAAATTGGCGCTGTATTCGTTCTGCTTTCTATAGCTGGTGTTTCTCGCAAACAATCTTTGATACGAAATGGGATTACATGGATAATACTTATTCTCGGATTTCTGGTTGCTTTTTTCTTTTTCCGGGATTTAAATCCATTTATCCTTGGTGCAATGCTGGCATTTGGGGCAGGAGGATTTGTGTATCTTTCTTATCTATCGTGGAAAGAACATAAATGGAATTTTAGTCTTAGTATTCTTGTGGCAGCACTCGGGGCGTCTATTGTGGCTTTAATGAAATTTATAAAATTTTAAAAAGAACTTACCTCTCTCTAAATCAAGCGCGGGTAGTTTAGCGGTAGAATACGAGATTGCCAATCTTGTGGCCCGGGTCCGATTCCCGGCTCGCGCACTTGTTGTAATTCTGCAATAACAACAACATTTATAAATAATTTAATGTTGCGATTTATATGAAAAAATCATCCTGGTTTAGGGGCGCTGCAGTTGCATTGGGCTTGGCAGTTGGCGGCATGCTTTATGGGCAAAGCGCAAATCCTCAGACATATGAGGTAAAAACTCCCCAATATCGAACAATAGATGGAATTCTTGCTCAGGACATAAATAGCTACATCAACCGTCTTCCCCGTGATGAAAACATAGAGTTTAATCTGGGGCCAAATGTTAAATATTTCTCAGCTATAGACCCTATACTTGTTATTAAAGAAAAGATAAATTATTTGAAAAATGACCCAAGGGCAAAAGCTTTTTATGCAAGCCAATCTGACCCCTGGTACTTATCCATTCCGGGAGCTTCATCTATTCTGGGAAAGAAAAAGACAAATACCAAACCGGATGAAGCGCGATTGAGAGACATAAGAACTTATGAGCAATTGCTTTCAGTTGTATCTAAAGAACCACGAACGGCTGAATATTACAAATCTCTCAAGCAACTTTCAAAATCTCTTGGTGCAAAGGATAATGTCCTTACAATAAAAGAACTTGAGGGTATATTAGGTGGAGTGACTTATGCTTTTGATTGGAAAGGGAAGGACAATAATGGAAAAGATTACGATGTTCCTTTGCTTGGAACTTTTCCTCTTGAACAAGCAGTTACTCAGACAACTGCGGTGCCGCAAGTGCAGCAATCACAAAATCCACAAAGTCAGCAGATGCCCCAAACTGCTGCTCCTCAATCCCAAATACCCTCATCATCTCAAAATCCTTCCTCTCAAACCCAAAAACCAACAATTGAAAGTTTAGAAAATAAGAAACAGCAAAATCTTCCTTTGCCTCAAGTTCCTACTCAAGCTCAGCCCAAGAAAGTAAAATTGCCGCTCAGTCTGATTTTAGAAACAACTTATGCTGGTGACCAGGAATCATTTGGTTCTCTCGGTATCGGGGGAGGAGTAAAAATTGGATATTCTGAAAATATTGTAAATGTTTCAATAACAGGATTATATCAAAGAGCAACAGCAGGGAATACAACAACAGTTACAGATCCTGTTTCTCCGGCTGGAATTTATGGCCAGACCATAACAGACAGAAATAATTATCAATCTATTGGCGGAGATGTGGCATTGCATTTAGGAAAAGATAATGTAAGGGGAGTTCTTGATTTTGGGGCAAGCCTTGAATCTTATTTGGAAAATTCAACTGTCCAGATATTGCGGGGCAATACTATCCTCTCTTCAAATAATTCTTCAGAAGTAAAATCTGATGTTTTCTTAAGAGGTGCATTAGGTATTGAATCTCTTATTGGAGAATATGATTTTGGTCTTGAATATTCTGTTAATACAGGAAAGGTCTATCCATTTATTTTTATGAGGGCGGTTATTGGTCAACCAAGTGAAAAGGACAATTAATAAAATGAAACTCCCAAAAATTTTGTTTGCATCAGTTTTTAGTATCTTATTGATTGCAGTAATCAGCGCTTTGCCTGTTTCATACGGCGAATGGAGCAATCAGGCAAACACAATCACGATAACAAACGGAAGCTCTGCAAGTTTTAATTATTATTTCCATACATCTTCTTCTCCAATGTCAATGAACATAAAACTTTATGATTCATCAGGAAATTTAGTTTATACTTTCCTTGATACAACTACATCAAACACTTATTATTACAATAATGCGCCTGTTTTAATAGGCTCATCAACTTATAAAAATCCAGGAATTTACACTTTGACTTTTTATTCAAATGATGCTTCAAACAAGCCAAGCGCGATGTCAATAACCCTTGTTGTTAATCCGATAATCGGAAATGCAACTCCAACTATTAATTCAATTCCAAATCAGGCTGTTAACGAAAGCACATCATATACTTATCAAGTGAGTGCGTCCGACGCAGATAGTGACGCTCTTTCATATTCTCTTCCGACTAATCCTCTTGGATTTTCTATAAACTCAACCGGGTGGATTAGCGGAACAATTCCTGCTGTCTCAGCGGATACAAACTATTCCATAACTGTCCAGGTCTCCGACGGATTAAATTTAGCAACACAAAATTATATCTTGACTGTGAAAAATATTGTTTCTCCACCAACACAAAATCAAACTTTAAGCATTCAATTTGTTTCTCCGACGCCCGCAAGTGGTTCTGTTCTGGCACAGGATTCAATTCCGGTTGAAATTAGCATTACAAATTCCTCGCAAATAAATAATATAACTATTTCTTTATATGACGCATCAGGAAACTTGATAAGAACTGCATTAGCCAGCCCATTGCAGTTAATAAGCTTTGATTATCTTTCTCCTGCAACCTACAAAATCAATGCAACAGTCACTGATAATTTGGGAAATTCAAGCTCAACAGAAACAAGAACAATAAATTTGCAAAGTGGAAATCCAAATTATAATTATAATGATGTTTATCAGAATTATCAGCAGAATCCAAACCCCACAAATCCTGCCACAGGGACAATCACAAAAACAAATCCGGCATTTTCATTCACATTTGCAATTTTGCTTTTTGAAATATTGTTTATCCTGGTTCTCGCTGGGATAATAATCTTTATAATTGCGAAAAGAAGATATCAATAAAATGGCAGAAAAATATAGAGATTTCTCTTTGATAAAAGATGTTGCTCCTTATTTATTTGAAATAGCCGGTATTGCTGGTTTAATAAGGGACCTTACAAGTGATTATCATTATAGTAATATTCTCCAAACTATTGTTCACAGCCCTTTTTTTGACATGGGATTATATATCGCTGGAAGATATCTCAATAGAAAAAGATTAGAGGAAAAGATATTACACAAATCAAAAAAGAATCAATAATCAGTATTCATTCCCTGCGGCATATTAATGCCTGATTTCTTTTTTGAGCCCGCAATAACATCATCAATTCTCAAAATCATGATTGCAACTTCGCTTGCGGAATTTATTGCTTGACTTTTGATTTTTGTTGGTTCCAAAATTTTCGCTTCAAAAGTATTTTCAATTCTGTTCTTGAACAAATTTAATCCTGCATTCCTATCTCCCGAATCATGCATTGATTTTAATTCTGTCAAAACATCAATCGGGTCCATGCCTGCATTTTCCGCGAGCGTCAGGGGAATGAATTCAAGAGCAGATGCAAATTCTTCAACAGCCAATTGTTCCCTTCCGCTTAACGTTTGCCCGAATTTTCTTAACCGTCTCGCAAGTTCTATTTCAACAGCTCCTCCTCCGGCAACAATTTTTCCTGAATTCAAACAGCAAATTATATCTCCAAGTCCATCTTTCATTGCTCTTTCAATTTCATCGATAACGTGCTCGCTTCCGCCGTGAATTAATATTGTCATTGATTTCGGATTCTTGCATCCTTTGACATATGTCAATGTATTTTCCCCGTGCCTTTTTTCCTCGACAATTTCAGAACTTCCCAATTCAGAAGAAGATAACTCATTTAAATTATTCACAATTTTTGCGCCTGTTGCCTTTGATATTTTTTCCATGTCATCGCGGGGAACGCGCCTTTCGGCAAAAATCCCATATTTTGAAAGAAGATAAGATGCAAAATCATCAATTCCTTTTTGGCAGAAAACAACATTAGCCCCTGAATTTTTTATTCTCTCAATCATGTCTTTTATTGACTCTTCTTCCTGGACAATGAAACTTCTAAGCTGTTCCGGTGATGAAATAGAAACTTTCGTGTCAATCTCCGGATTTTTCAATTCCAGAGGAAAACCAATCAATGCAATTTTCGCGGAAGAAACACGAGAAGGCATATCATGCGAAATTTTTTCTTTTTCAAAAACAATTCCTGAAATTAACTCTGTGTCTTTTATCCCATCTCCCTTTATTTTTTCTATCTTTATGTCTTTGATATCCGCTTTTCCATTTTCAGAAATCTGTTTCACGGCTTTTACAAGAATCTCTGAAAATTTCTCCCGCGAATCTTCAGCGCCCTTGCCTGTCATCGCAGTCATTGCAATCTGCTTCAAAACATCATCATTATCGGGAGTAATCCTAAAAGATAATTCATTCAAAATTTCCTGCGATTTTTCAGCAGCAATTCTGTATCCTTTTGTTATAACTGTCGGGTGGATTTTTTGGTCAAGCAATTTTTCAGCATTTTCCAAAAGTTTTCCCGCAATCATAACTGCAGTAGTTGTCCCGTCGCCGATTTCATCTTCCTGCGTTCTCGCGATTTCAACCATCATTTTTGCAGCAGGATGTTCAATCTGCATTTCTTCAAGAATCGTGACTCCGTCGTTTGTTACAATTATTTCATCACTTGGAGAGACAATCATTTTGTCCATGCCCTTCGGCCCAAGAGTTGTCTTAACGACTTCTGCAACCATGCGTGCAGCTTGAATATTGTTCCTCTGGGCATCTTTTCCAATGAGTCGCTGGATATCTTCAGGCATTAATACGATTGGCTTGTCTGGCATGAATTTTTTTCTTTATTGTTATATTTAAGAATTATTGTGATGCGACGACACCTACGGTTTCGTCCGCGCGAGTTTCCCTTATCAAATACAATATCTTGTATCATAAAATATATTAAGTTCTGATATCTCTGAATTTTGGGGTGAAATGAGATGAATCGCGTTTTGGTTTCTGACATTATGACAAGGCAGCTCGCAAGCGTCGACCCTGATACAAGTCTTTTGGAATGCGCCAAAAAAATGGTTAAAAATAGAATAGGGGGCTTGCTTCTTGTGAAAGGAAAAGAATTGAAAGGCTTCATTTCAACACAGGATATTTTGTGGGCAATTGTAAAAAAATCGAGAGATGATTTGTCAAAAATAAAAGCCGCTGATATCTCGCCGAGAAAAATAATAGCGATAAAACCGGACGCAACTCTTGAGGAAGCTGTTGAGAAAATAAGGAAGTATAAATTTCACAGGCTGCCCGTCGTCAAGAATGGTGAGGTGATTGGGTTAATAACTCTTCGTGATATTTTGAATTTCTACCCGGAATTGAACGTCCATTTCAGAGAAGTTGAGAAAATAAAAGAAGAAACAGAAAAAATTAAAAGATTGGAAGATGCGAGAGAAAGAGTTGTTTTTCGTGATGGTATATGCGAGGAATGCGGAGAGAGAGGTCCTCTTTATCGTATCAATGGAGTTTTGGTCTGCGCGTCATGCATGGTCGAAGTGCAATAAAGAAGAATATTTAAATAATCTTTTTCTGTTTTATAAAAGAGGATTTAATATGGCCGAGCCGGTTCAGGAAGAGACAATATTTTCAAGCAAGATTTCTTATAATGGAATTTTTTCATTCAAGGATTTTTACATTTTTTGCTCTAATTGGCTGAGAGATGAAACGCAAGTTTCAGATTTCATCGAAGACAAATATTCTGAGAAATTAGCAGGCGATGTAAAAAATATTGATATTGAGTGGACGGGGCTCAAAAATTATACAGATTATTTCAGATTAAAAATGAAGATTATTTTCATGATAAGAGGAATGGCACAAGTCAAGGTAAAAAAAGAGGGCGTCGAAATGGAAACAAACAAAGGAAGTATTGAAGTCAGGGTTAAGGGAACACTTGTAAAAGATTACCAAAATAAATTTCAGACGACAGCATTCAAAAAAACTTTGCGCGGATTTTATGAGAAATATATTATTCAGGCAACAATCAGGGAATTCAAGGGAAGAATCATGACGGAATGTGATGAATTTCTGACGCAGGCAAAAGCATTTCTCGAGCTGGAAGGCAGAAAGTGATTTAGTTTCTTTTTAAAAAGCCTATTTTTTTCTTTTCTAAAGAATCTTTAAAGTTCTTTCTGAAGTCTATTCTTTCTTTTTGAAAAAAAGAATGGCACCGAAATACTTAAATATAAACTTTTTTTTATCATCTCATGAAAAAAGTGGTTTTGTTTCTCTTCATCGCAACGATTTTTATCGTCCCCTCAATTTTCGCCCTAAGTATTAATGTCCAGACAAGCACAAAGGATGCAGTATTGATAAAAGACATAACAACTCCGGCAAATTTCAGTCTTCAAATAACAAATCTTGGCACTGCCGATAGTATACAGTTTTTTAACTTGCTTGGATTTTTGACATATCCCCGCAATCCAGTTTCCTTCAATGCCGGCGAGACCAAAAATATTCAATTTGCAATTTATCCGCGAAGCGATTTGTCTTACACGGGTTATTACATCTTTAATTATTTTGCACAAGGGCAGTTGGGAGACCAATCGCCGCAATCACTGAGCTTTAAAATTATAAATCTTAAAGATGCATTCCAAGTTGGAGCATCTGAAATTGACCCGCAGTCAGAATCCATTACAATTTATATAAAAAATTTAGTCAATTATCAATTTGATAATGTCAGTGCAAAATTCAATTCCCCATTTTTCATTTTGAACCAACAATTCTCTCTCGCGCCTTATGAACAAAAACAATTTACAGTTAATCTCAACAAAGACGATTTCAAAAATTTGCTTGCGGGTTTTTACACATTATCGGCATTTATCAGTGCAAATGGCGGGAGTGCAAATGTCCAGGGGAGCATAGATTTCTCGCAAAAAAATATTTTGAATGTCTCTGAGACAAAACAGGGATTTTTGATTTTTACAGATACGATACAAAAAGCAAATGAAGGAAATGTTATTGCAGGCTCGCAGACGACAATAAAAAAAGACATTATCTCAAGAATTTTTACAACATTTAATCCAACTCCAGATTCTGCAGAAAGGCGCGGGCTTTTGGTTACTTACTCATGGGAAAATCAGATTCAGCCGGGTTCAACTTTAACAATAGTCGCCAGGACAAACTGGCTTCTGCCGCTGTTCATCGTTATTTTCATTGCAATTGTTGTTTTCCTTGTCATTCAATTTTCAAAGACAGCATTGAGCCTGCGTAAGAGCGTTTCATATTTGCGGGCAAAGGGCGGGGAGTTTGCATTAAGAATTACAATTACTGTTACGGCAAGAAAATTTGTAGAGAAGGTTACTGTATTTGACAGGCTTCCTTTTGTTGCAAAACTTTATGACAAATTTGGGGCTGAAAAGCCGACGAAGGTGGACGAGAAAAACAGAAGGTTAGAGTGGCATTTTGAAAGACTTGTTCCCGGCGAGACAAGAGTTTTGAGTTACATTATATATTCAAAAGTCGGAGTTCTTGGAAGATTCGCGCTTCCTACAACCCGCGCTGTTTACCAAAGAGAAGGAAGAGTTCACGAAGCAGAATCAAACCAGGCATTTCTTATAACAGAACAGAGCAAGAGGGAAGATTAATTCTAAAATGAATTTGGAAAAATCTGTAAACACAGAAGAAGACGAACCGCCGCCTGACGAGCGATGCCCCCGCCCGGCTTATTTTATCGATGGCGATTATTTGAACAGGAAATACATCAATTCTTTGGAATAGTTTAAAATTGTTTTTTAAAAAAATCTGCCTGTTCTCTTAGTTCATCTCTTTCTTTTAGCGCTGCTTCCAAATCTCCCTCATCTTTGAGTTCGTATCGATTTATGATTCCTTGTATTTCATCAAAATCTTTCAATGCACTTGCAATTTTTCCTGTCAGACTTCGTTCCTGGTATGCCTTCAGAACATCATCAGGCAAATTCTCTAAATTCTTTAAAACCAGTCTTATATTTTCTACTACGTCATCGCCGTCATATTCTCCAAGAGTCGCTGAAAATTCTTTTTCAATTTCTAATAACTGTGATACCAATTCATCGCGCTTTGCATGAGCCATATATTTAACCAGGCTTCTTCCGATTTCTTTGTAAGCAGGAATCATTTCAGCAGCCCACTCAAGACTTCTGCCTTCCTCTGGGCGTGAATTGTTCAGGACAGATAATGCAGAACCTAGCGCTTTCTGATAAGTTTCCATATCATTTCCGTCTCTGTTAAGAATTTTCAGAGCTTCATTGAGTTTTTCTCTGTCAATTGCATTAAATTGAACATACATGAAAAGTGAATTTATGTTTTATTTATAAGGATTTATTGTTTTTGAAATATATAAGAATCTTTAAAAATCCAAATCAGTTTTATTTAGAATCCCCGCATAGCTCAGTGGTTAGAGCGTCTGGCTGTAGTAATCTAGTGCAGACATTCCAAATGGACAAGGATGAAGCATGATAAGCCAGTCTCTTTAAGGAGATGGTGCGGAAGAACCTTGGTTCTTCTGGTCAGAACCCGGAAGATCCCCAGTTCGATTCTGGGTGCGGGGATATTCTACTATACAAATCCTTAAAAAATAAACATTGATATTAAAATCATGAATTTTGGAGTTGAAGTTTCACGCGATAGAAAAAATGCTGAATTAATGAGAGATGGACATGATGCCGTATTTTGCTCTCCTGATGCGATTTTATTGAAAAACTATTTTGATACATATTTTGCTGCAGAAAAATCAGTGAAATATGACATCGTTGATATCAGCCAATATCAAGGCAAAACCCATGATTTGACTTCAGTCCTTGCAAGTGCAGACATCGCGTAACATTAATATATCCCTTTATCTTAATTTAATCATGCCAAAAAGAAAGCGACACTTATTTACAGAAAAAGGTGAAGAGGCAATTAAAGCAATAAAAAAATCCGGCGGCGCATATAATCCTTATGCTGTTGCGACAGCGAGAATAAAAGGCGCGAGATTAAAAGCAAAAAAGAAAAGAAGATAATTATCTGCTTCTCATAGCCCTGACATCTTTTTGAATATCAGAAACTAACTTTTCCAAAGAATCAAAACGAATTTTATTAAACATATCATCAAGCTGAATTACTTTATCTGCGGAAGCAACTATCTCATTGCCGAGGGAATTTGCAAAAGATGCAACCCAAACTCTTCGTCCCGCCCTCCTGACATAATTTATGGCGCCTGCAAAATCATTGTCGCCGCTCACTAAAATCGCAAGGTCATAATGGTTTTCTTTTTCTTCTACCAACAGCTTTATAACCAACTCGACATCAACTCCTTTTTGATAAGTCGTAAATCCATTCTCTCTGTATCGCAATAATTTTGTAATTACATTTATGTTATGGCTTCTTAGAACCCCTAAAAATTCTGATTTTTTATCAAATGCATCCCTGTCAATCTTGGGATCAGGAATTCCATCAAAATAATAAGAAGCGATTAGATTCATATCGGCTTTCAATTCAGAAACCAATCTTACATAATCTATATTCTCGCCTTCTCCATATCTGCGCCTCATTCCTTGAGAAACATTTGCCCCGTCAATAAATATCATAAGCCGCTCAGGCATAAAAATATATAAATAAACAGTTTTAAAATATTATTATAAAAGATGGAAATAATAAAGCACGCGAATTTCATTAAGTATCTTGCCAAAAAAAATATTCATATAGTAGAAAAAAAAGACAAAAATGGGCAGAAATTTCTTCATTTAAACAAGCCTCTAAATTCAGATTTAAGAAAAAAAATAATTAATAATCTTCTTAGAAATTATGCAGATGTTGATTCTATAAACCGCGCAATTGAAGATTATAGATTTGAAAATGGATTGAATAAAAAATCCAAATCACGAAAATAATTTATCACAACAAATTTTATAAGTCGATTTTTGTTTTTCATTAAATGGATTTCAAAAAGAGTGATTTTAATGACTTGGCCGTTCTTGTCACACAAAAGGGAAATAAATTTTACGGAAGAATAGGAAAGGTAAAACTTTTGGATGACATGCAGATTGTCGCTGAATTCTCCGACGGAAAAGAAGCAGATTTTTCCAGAAACGGAAGTTCTTCTGCAGAAATATTTTACAGGCGATATAATGAGCTCGGGATGGAACTTGATGCGCCTGGAGAAATAAACAGCAACGAAGGTATCGGTCCAAGAAGTTTGTTCAGAAGATGCAGAGAATCATATCGCCTTACAATTTCTGAAATTATTGATGAATACAGGCAGGTTTTTGGGCGGGAGCCGGAAAGATTAGGATAATTTAATTTAGTATTCATTGCGAAATAGTTAAAGCGAAAATCGTAATTTAAATTTTAAAATAGATTTATTTTTTTCATAATAGAAGTATTTAAAAATAGAAAAATTTATAGAAAAATAATGAAAGTCAAAAGAGGAGAAATTGACGAAACATTTGACGAGGAGATGGATGATTCCATTGATGATGACGAAGATTTTTTGGAAGAACTCGATCTTGACGACTAATTCTTTTTATTTTTTATTTTGAATTAAGTTTTCTTTATTTCCAATCTTATCTCATTGTTTGCCTTTGATATTTCAGTGAAATTTGTATTTATTTGATATTCTAATTCATTAACATTAATACTTGGCACCCAGATATTTTTGAATATGAAAGTTATCCCTTCCCCGATCTTCAATGGCGGGATTATTTCATTTTCGACAACACTCCCGTCTGTGGAAATAATTAATGCTGCCGGTTCTGAATCAACCAGGCCGTTGTTTGAAATGCTCAGATTTGTATCAAGGTATCTGCCGCGAATTGCAGCTGTTGCATTTTTAAAAGACAAATCCGGAGCAGAAGGGATGGAATAAAGATTGTTTATTAAACTAGGAATATCCTGCCCGATTGTCTGGTCGCAGTTTGTTATTGGATACATTATGTTGTTTTGATTGGTAGAATGGTTAAAGCCAAGTGCATGAAGCAATTCATGAATTGCGATGTTTGGGGCCGGACAATTTGAATCGCGCAATAAAAGAATTTTCCCCTGAACGATTACATTGAAATCATCTGTCTCCGTTATATTGACTGGCCCTCCTTCGCCGGCAACGAAATAATTTTCATTTACAACAACTCTGCTGTCACAGCTTATATAAAGTTCTGGATTTAAGCTGGGATAAAAATTAAGTATGGTAAGATTCTCTATTATTTCAAATGCGCGTTTTATGTCATCTTGTTTTTTCAGGCTGCAAAGGCCTGTATCAATGTTATAGGGGATATTTGAGGAGGGATATCTTAAGTTTGAATAAAACTGCATTTGCGATGACAGCGATTGATTTAAGCTGAAATTCGAATTTACGGGTGCAGGCGTGAATTCAACAGAATTAAAAGGGGCAAACCAATAGAGAGCAAGCAAACTGAAGACTATGACAGCAAACAAAAAACCAAGCACCACTTTTAACCAAGCCATTGCAAATAAAACAGAATCAGGATTTTAAAGTCTTCGCCCCGGCCAACATTACAACTTAATCTGAGTTAGCGGGCGTCATTTTAATCTGCTTAATTATAAATATAATTTTATTGATGTTTTTTTCTCCAACGCTTTGCTATAAAAATAGCTATATAGATCCAGGCAAAAAATAATATTCCTGCTACTGCAACAAATATGGTATTACCGCTGCTACCTGCTACTATCAAAAGTACAAAAAGTGCAAGAGAAACCAGTCCACCTATAATTTGTAAACGTGCAGGAAATTTTGTTTTGAATCCCGCCGACACCTCTCTCTTTAAACCAGCCATTTATCTGATAACAGCAAGGGGGTTTATAAATTTTAGCTCTTTTATTAACTATTGTTAAGGATATATTTAAAAAAAGATGGACTCTTATAATATAAATGAAAAAGGGGTTTTCAGTATTAATTGTTCTCGCTGTGATTTTATTATCCGTCATTATTATCTCAAAAATTATCTTTATTAACGCAGCTAGTGTACAAGGAGCATGTGTTAAGCAAGCAGTTACATGCAATGGCCCGGGAACTGAAGTTATAATGGTCCCTTGTGGAGAAAGTATCTGCAATGTATGCCCCCCTGACAGTATAGCATACCAGCAAGAATGCACTGGATTGTCTGGAAATGCTCAGCCTGGCCAAGAATCGTCCAATTCACAATCTAATCCTGAAAACCAGCCTTCGGGAAACCCAAATAAATCTCCTGCAAATAATCCTTCCCGCGCTGTGCCAATCGTGCAAAATTTTTATTTTGCAGCTTTTAATCTATTGTTATACCGAGGATATTCTTCATCTCCAGCTGCTACAATAAATTACTCTGATAACTTCCCGACTGGTGAATTATATGATTATTATGATGGAGGATGGAATTACTTATCTGGAGCCGGAATACAAATTGAAATGAATCCTGATAAATTTCCCCCTCCAAATCCTCCGAATAATATAACTAAATTGAATGTCCAGTATTCTTATTATCCTCCTTACTCTCCTCCTTTGTGCAATACTGCTGCAGATTGCCCGCCAAAGACTGGCGGATCTACTTGCATTAAAAGTAACTTCAGTATTGGAGCATGCGTTCCTAACAATCAAATATCTGCCTGTTCAGATTCTTCAGGAATATGCATACTTTCCCCATACCAGAATGCAGTTCTTTCCCTTGCTAAGGCAAATGATTCTACAACAATGCTTCAGATTTTCACTGCAACGCGAGCACAATGCAAATATAGTACTAATGCAGATACATCTTTCACTAACAGCCAATTATTTCTTGAAGATAACGCATTATCCACGTCAATACAGCATAGTATCCCCCTTAATAATATTGTAAAGGGCTCAGGAATTTATTCCATCTATGAAAAATGCATAGATTATTCCGGGAATCCGATGAGCAAAGTGCAGACATTTGTAATTACTAACACTGGGTTGTCTGCTAAAATACTTGGCATTCGGGGATTAGAATCCGATACATTTTTGATTTCAACAAATACAACTAGCGGAACGGAAGAAGTTGTAATCCCCCAACCTCTTTCTCTCACGACAACAACCGATAACATTCCTATAACCGGAAATCAGAATCTTGTGCTTGTTATAGAAAAGGATGGAATTCCGATTTCTACTCTTCCGGCAAATGCAAACGTTTCTGTTACAACTCAAGAGACTTCTTCTCCAAGTTTAGGAACCGGAACCATAGGCATTATATTTATTGTAGGATTCTTGTGGATAGTAATTATATTAATCATTAGAAAAAGAATTTTGGATTCCAGAAAACAAAGGGATAGAAAGTCAAAATAAGCGTTTAACAAAGATGCCTAAGAAAGGATAACATTTTAGTTACCATCAAAACCCACTTAAATTGATTACGCCCCGGCCGGGAATCGAACTCGGGTTTCAAGCGCTCTGCGCTCTCTTCCAAGTCGTCTCTTTAGGAGGGGAAACTTGGTTCTGGGCGCGACAGGCTCGTGTTCTGCCACTAAACTACCGGAGCAAAATTTCAACTTCGGGATTTAGGCTGAATTTATGAGGCCTAAACTACCGGAGCTATAAGAAGATATTAGAAATTATTTTTAAAAGTTCCTATCGCAGAATTTAAAAACCAAATTTATCTCTTTAAAAAATGAAACTCAAAACAGGCGGAAGGGCAAAATCAAGAAGGATTTATATGAAGAAAATTAAAGCTCAGGCAAAAAAAGATAGAATCAAATTGAATAAAAGAGAGAGCTCTGAACTAATGAATTAGTAGAAATAATGGGTAAAAGGAGGTAAAAATGAAAGACAAAAATTTGCCATTGTGGATTTCAGCGATTGTAATCGTTCTTATTTTGCTTGTAAGTTTTGGAATGTTTGGTTTGGGAGCAAGCGGCTACGGATTTGGCGGCATGATGGGAATGATATATGGGAACTACGGCTATGGCATGATGTTCTTTGGATGGCTTTATGGAATTTTAATTTTGATTGCCTTGACACTATTCATAGTTTTTCTTGTTAAGCAAATCAGAAAAAAATAAATTAAATCTTAAATCCACAAGATTTTTAAGAGAATTTTCATACTTATATAAATGGAAAATAAAAATGTCGGCTGGATTTTGCTTGGAGTATCTGTTCTGATTATAATTTTAATATTTTTATTCAATAGTGCCTTGACAGCAGCGGTAAAAAGCAGCTGCTCTTTGCAGCACGGCAATACCCAATCCTGTGAAATGTTCGATTCTGTAACTTATCAGACCTATTTTGCTTTGTCTATCGTCGGAGTTTTGATAATTATAAGTTTAATTTTGATATTTTCTAAACCCAGAGAAAAGATTATTGTTAAAAAGATAAAAGAGAAAAAAATAGAAAAAAAGATTGATTTATCTTCTTTCAGGCCCGAAGAAAGGCAGATTTATAATTTGGTAAAAGAAAATAATGCAATTTTCCAGGCTGATTTAATAGAAAAAACCGGATTCAGCAAAGCACGCATGACAAGAATCGTCGACAAGCTGGAGGGAAGGGGGCTTGTTGAAAGAAAGAGAAGAGGCATGACCAATGTTGTTGTTTTGAAAGAAGATTAATAAAGCAGGAAACTTCTGCAAAAAGCGAAATGAATATAAAAAAGAGATATGAACGCAGATACAGCAATAAAATGCTTATTGATGCATCCTCAAAAGAATTATTTGATTACATTGATGAACATAAATCGCTTTCATCGCACATGAATAAGTCTTCTTGGATGATGGCGGGAAGAAAAATGAAAACACTTATCGACGAAAAGTACGGGAAGAAAATTGGTTCCCATATAATGATGAAAGGAAAAATATTTGGAACTCCGATATTTCTTGATGAAATTATAACCAAAAGAATTCCGCCTCGCTTGAAAGAATGGGAAACTATTGGGGATCCAAAATTGATTGTCATCGGAAAATACAATATGAAAGTTGAGATAAAATCAAAAAAGAACAAATCATTGCTGAAAGTATCTATTAATTATAACTTGCCTGAAAAAAATAAATGGCTCGGAAAGATATTAGGAAAAATTTATGCAAAATGGTGCGTTAATCAAATAATAAAAGATGCGAAAAGACATTTTTCCGTAATGTAATTTTATGTGAAACTAGTTTCGCAAAAGCGCATATATACTTTATTTTTCTGAAAACTTCATGGAACATGAAAAAAATCATGCCCCAGAACAAGAGCATGAAGATGAAAGGAGGGAAAAATCCAACACACAGACCATAATCCAGTGGGTTATAATAGGAGTCCTTGCTGTTTTGATTATCTATAACGGCGTTAAAATATATAGTGCAGACGTCGTCAATCCAATATCCGGGAATAATGTTGCTACAGGAATAGGCACTGTTTCTGCCGCAGAGATTTTGCCGACGGGAGTCCCTGATATTTATGGAAAAGAACTTGGAATATCATATGATGATGTGTCGGCAAGCAATCAAAATTTAGCGCAGGAAACCATAAATAAATTGGCTTCATATGAAGAGACACAATTGGACAATGCAACTCTTCAAAGATATGTTAGAATTGGAAGTTCAATTGCATGTGAATATTGTTGCGGGGCCCAGACCCTGGTATTCAGCGACGGCTCAAAGGCCTGCGGATGTGCCCACAGCGCTGCAATGAGGGGATTGGCAAAATATCTCTTGACAAAGCATCCTGAGATGACTGACTTGCAGATCCTGAATGAACTTGGAAAATGGAAAGTTTTATTCTTTCCCGGACCGGAACAGATAAAGGCTGGAGCTTTAAAAGCAAATAACATTGACTTTGCTTCCAATAAAAGTGTAGAATATGTGATTATAGCATCAAACTATTACAGGGGACTTGAGAATCAGGCGGCAGCTTCCAGTGGAGGAGGCACAAGTTCTGGAGGTGGGCAGGTTGGAAGTTGTGTGACTAAAGGATAATTTCTTTTTATTTTCCTTTAGCAAACTAAAAAATGGATTGCTGCAACACAAAAGAAAAAGGTGATTGTTGCAAAGAACCTGAAAAACATAAAGACATGAAAGGAGGAAAAAACATGATAAAAAAGAATACTGTAATGTGGATTGTTATCGGAGTATTAGTGATAGCTGCAATATTCCTGACAATCAAGGCATCATCAATTGGTGCAGCACCAGTGGCAAAGGCAACCGGCAATGCAATTAATACAGCAGGCTGGACGCAGGATGAAATAATGAATTATCAAATGCATGGAATAGTTCCTGCACGATATCAAAATAGCGTTTCATCTCCGTCTGGTTCATCCGGGCAGGTTGGAAGTTGCAGTTAAGAATAAATTTTTTATTTTTATTTTTTTAATTAAACAAAATGAAAATGATAAAATCAAAAAACAAAATAATAGGAATACTTTTGATACCAATCATTAGTTTAATCGGAATTCTGCCGCAGGTCATGGCCATGTGCCCTTTTTGTACAGCAGCCACAATAATTGGCATTGGCATAAGCAGGGAGCTGGGATTGGATGATTCCATCGTCGGAGTTTTCGTGGGTGCAATGATTATATCGACCGCATTATGGATAAATAATTTAATAGTAAAAAGAAACGTAAGGAGAAACAAGAGAGGAAGCAATAATTTTCTGCGGGCTTTAAGCCTTACAGTATTAATGACTCTTCTTACTTACATAACATTTTATTTCGTGGGACTTTTCGGCCCGGCAAATGATTACAGGATATTTGGAATGGAAAAGATAACCTTCGGAGCGATATCCGGCGGCGTTGTAAGTTTGATAGCTTTATTTGCGAGCAATAAAATAAAGAAAAATAACAATGGAAAGGTTTTGTTCCCATATCAGTCAATGGCCTTTACATTTGCCTTGCTGCTATTAAACGTGCTGATATTTTATTTAATATTCAAATAATGAAATCTGAAAATTTTATCAAAAAAATTGATGAACTGAAAGAAAAAAATAGTCTGGACCTTTCAGAAGGCGAAGACCTGAGCATTGCTTTGATGAATATTGTAAGCATGGAAGAGCATTCATTTTTCAGCTATGCAAAAACAAACGATGAGAAATTTTTGGAAATTTTGGAAACATGCAGGGAATTGAGAAAAAAACTTCTCGCAAAAATTGTAAAGAGAGATGACAGCGAAACATGGTGTATGTCAAAGCATTTGCTTGCTTCGTCAATGCGATTGTATGAAGTTGGAAACAGGTTGCTTCATGAAAACAAAATCAAGGATGCAAAAGAGATGTACAAAGATGCAGCCGAATTATTTGGTATGTTCTGGAAATTAAATGTCGGAGATAAAACAGATAAGCCGATACATTATGAAGAAAAAGAAAATAAAAGCATTTTTTCAAATATAAAAAAATTATTGGAGTGCTGCCGGGAATGAAAATCCATACATTTATCTGGCTTGGAATTTTAATTGCGAGTTTAATCGGGGGGATATTTCTTATAAAAATAGCTTATGCAAATCCATTGAATCTTCCTGATTATGCCTTTACAAATCCGCAGATTAAGGAAGCATATTTATATGCGAAATTGAACGCGAGCAATTTGGACGGACTGCCGTGCAATTGCGGCTGCATGGATGCCGCCAATGCTGCAAGTCATGGCGGAAGAGTGCATTCACGAGGATTAATTGACTGCTTCATGAAGGGAGATGTAAATAATGGCGGAATTTGGGATCAGCATGCGAGCGAATGCGGGATGTGTTATGAAGACGCGCTTTATGCAAAAAAATTATACGAGCAAGGAAAATCAAAGGAAGAGGTTAAATCAGCCTTATTGGCAAAATATGCAACCCAAGTAGTCAGCAATAGTACAGTCTATGGAGGATCAAAATGAATTGGAAAATAATAATAGCAGTAATAATTTTGGCATTATTGTTTTTCAGCCTTTTTGCCTTGATGTTCTATTAAAATGAAAAACGAAATTGAAATTGACACAAAGGCATTGATGTGGGGGATATTTTCGGGCATTGGAATATTGACAGTTTATATTCTGTTCATTGCAGTATTTCAGGGATTTTCATTTGCATTTTTTCAATTCAAAAATGTATGGTATTGGATTATTCCATTGGCAATCGGATTCGGAACGCAAATTGGATTGTATACTTCAATAAAACATGATGCGACGATAAAAACCGGAGTCAAGACCTCAGGCACAGTTTCGGGGAGTTCGATGGTAATATGCTGCAGCCATTACTTGTTTAGCATTCTGCCATTCATCGGAATCGCAGGCGCAACTGCATTCTCCTCTTTTTTGATGAAATATCAAAAAGCTTTTTTTTCAATAGGAATTGCCGCAAGCATCGTGGGGATTATATTAATGCTAAATCACAAAAGGAAAATGA
>CAYXOE010000002.1:33693-41966 GCA_964466855.1 Candidatus Woesearchaeota archaeon | reverse complement strand
TCATTCCATCTGGAGAAATAGACGAAACTTTTCTTAGCAATCCATCAAGAGTTTGCGGAGTTATATCGGATACAATTATGTCTCCAACAGAATAATTTTGAGCTTGAGAGAAGATAATTGAATTGTCAGACACAGAAGAAATCATTGCTGCCTGAGTTGAATCCAAAACATGCGTATTTTCTGATAATTCATTTTTTACTTCCGGCGGGTTTGGGGCAGAGGGAAGCGGACAATTCATCAAAATTGCAGAGAGCCCTGCTAATAAAAGTTTTTTCAGAGTCCTCACGCTAAACCACCCTTTTTTAAATTCATGTTTTTTATATCGCAGTAACAATTAAAGAAACAATAAAACCGACTATTCCAAGTATTAAAATGCTTATTGCTGAGATTTTTGCAGTGCCTTTGAATTCTTCTTTCGTCGGTTTTTTCAAAACCTGCCAGACGCGGACGCATTTAACATAGAAGGATTTTGCTTTGACTGGTAAATCTTTGAATGCCATAGAAAAATAATGAATGAAGAGTTTTTAAGTTTATTCCAAAAACTCAATTCCCAATTCTTCCTCAATCTCTCTTTTCCTTGCTACTTCCGCTTCTTCATGCCCGGTTATTTGCGCACTTTTCACTCCTGTGACAATCAGCAAAACCCTAACTGATTTGTCCATGTCTTCTGAAATTTGCGCTCCCCAGATTAATTTTGCTTCAGAACTTAATTTTGCGCCCACTGTTGCGATTATATCTTTGCATTCATCAAGTGTCATGTTTGGCCCGCCGATTATGTTTACCAACGCGCCTGTTGCATCGGATATATCAACATCTAGCAGAGGGTTATTGATTGCTTTTTCAACAGCTTCTACAGAACGCTTGCTTGAAACATCTGATTCGCCCATGCCTATCAGTGAAACACCGCCGTCAACCATTACTGCTTTTATATCTGCAAAGTCAAGATTAACCAATCCTGTTGTTGTAACTAATTCTGTAACCCCTTTGACTGCATTTGTCAAAATCTCGTCGGCAATTTTGAAAGCTGTATGAAGGGGCAAGTCAGGAGCAAGTTCAAGCAGTTTATCATTGGGGATTATGATTAATGTATCAACAACCTCCTGCATTCTCTCAAGCCCATCCATTGCATTTTCATTTCTCTTTTTCCCCTCTATTGTGAAAGGCAGAGTAACAACGCCGATAGTTAAAGCTCCCTGTTTTTTTGCAAGTCCTGCAATAATTGGTGCAGCACCTGTTCCTGTCCCGCCACCCAAGCCGCACGTTATGAAAATCATGTCGCTGTTTGCAATTTTCTTTTTTATTTCTGATTCTGATTCCTTTGCAGCTTCTTCGCCAACTCGGGGATTGCTGCCTGCTCCTAATCCCTGCGTCAATTCCCTCCCAATTAAAATTTTTTGGTCAGCATCTGTATATAATAAATCCTGAGCATCTGTATTCACCGCAATTAATTCGCCGCCTTTTATCCCGATTTCTTTCATTCGATTAAGGGAATTATTTCCGCCCCCGCCAACACCTATGACTTTTATCTTTGCTGTCTGTACCTTAATCAATTCTTCCAATTCTCTGTCAATGTCCCTTACATTAGAAGAACTTTCATAAACTTCATCCATGCCTCAAGCAGGCGTTTTCCATTTATAAGAATTATTGTAATAAATTCATTCATAAGGTTTAAATATGCTTTTTGGAGGGAAATAATATGAAAGACAATTTAGAAGTTATAGTTGTTCCATCTGGAAATGAAATAGATGATTCAATCAGAATTAGCGCTGCTTTTCTCTATGCAGAACAAGCAAGAGCACAGGGAAAAGAGGTAAGATATATTTTATCCGGAGTTGGACCTAATTTGAATGAAGGATTACAAAAACCAGGCGATTATTCTCTTCTTTTTCCTTATGTATCTTCGAATAATATGGAATTGGACATTCACCCTAAATTATACAATGAAACAGTCGGACAAGTCATATCGAGAGAGGTGGGTTACCGTGCTTTTGAACCATTCGGAGTTGATACACAATCTTTAAACAGTATTGATAATATGGTAAACACATTCCCTCCCGGAACAGAAGGAAATTACACTATTGTCTCAAGAGCTTTGCACAATGCAAGATTCAGATTAATTGAAAGGGAATTAAGAAAATCAGGATATTTATCGCCTAATCTTAAATTAAATTACGTTAATACTTCTGACAGCTTTTCTTTGAGAAATATTGTATATGATTTAATGGCATTAGTAAAATTCTTTGCAAAAAAAGGAAAAATTAAGGATTCTACTCCTGTTTAATCTCTTCTTTCTTTTTTACCTCTGTTTCTTTCATTTCCAATTCCAAATCTAATATTTCTTTGAATTTGTCTCTGAACAATTTTATAAACTCAACAAGAGGCTTTTCAACTTCAAAGATTATTTTTCCATCTTTAATCCCAAATTTCAAATCTTCCTTGAAAAGAAATTTAACAAGCGCCTTTGCTTTTTCATGCAACTCATTGATTTTTTTCAAAACATGAATTTTATAGACAACGTCTTTTCCTGCAATGGGATTATTGAAATCAACAATCACTCTCCCTCCTGAAGATGCAAGAATTCTTCCTATCCTTCCGTCAAAATTAAATGAAAATCCGGGGATTGGATTTATTTTTTGCTCCCTGAAAATTTTTATTGGAATTTTTTGAATCATCCGTGAATCTCTTTTTCCGAATGCCTGTTCCGGAGCCAATTCAATTTCATAATCAGCAGAAGTTTCTGGCTTGCCAATCAAAAAATCATCAATCGATTTCAAAAACATTCCTTCCCCCAGACAATAGATGAAGGGTTCTGCTTCAATTGGATGTGAATGCCCTGCATGAAGTTTTTCCAATTCGCTTTTTAGGTTAGAGTCAAACACTTCGCCATTTTTCACACGCCCCGTGAATTCTATTTCAATGAAATCTTTTTTCTGCAGCATTATCCAAAATCTCCTGATTTTGGATTTTGCGAGACTTCTTGTTGACGCATTTCATTATTTATCAAAAACGTTTATAAATCTATTTTTTCTGTTTTAGTTTGTGGTAGCAAAAATAATAAATGCGACGGAAGCGAAGGTTGGAACGAATATTATTCTTGAAGGCGAGCCGTACACTGTCAAAAGCATAGATATAAGCAAGACAGGAAAGCACGGCGCACATAAATGCAGAATAGAAGCTGTTGGAATGATCATTGACAAGAAAAAAGTTCTTGTTGTGCCGGGCACAGAAAGATTTGAGGTGCCGATGGTTGAAAAAAGAAAGGGGCAGATTTTATCAATTGGAGACAAAGTAAGCATCATGGATTTGGAAAACTTTGAAACATTAGAGCTGGATTGCCCTGAAGAAATAAAATCGCAACTTGAAATAAATTCAAATGTTGAATATTGGGACATTGAAGGGCAAAAAATAATCAAAAGGAAAATTTAATTATGGCAAAAATAGCAGAGGCAATGAATAGGCAATTCAAGAATGTTTTCGTATGCAAAAACTGCAAATCAAAGATAAGAGCAGACCCTCAAAAAATTTTGAAGGGCGAGGTGAAATGCAGAAAATGCAAAAAAAGAGTGTTCAGGCCTCTCAAAAGAAAATAAACTAAAATGGGTTTTTTAGTATATGACTTGGTTCTTTTAGGAATCTTTGTTTTAATATTGGGAATTTTTTTAATCAGAAAAAGAAAGGATGTGAGAAGAGAAGGGTTGCTGCTTCTTTACAGGACAAAATGGGGGGTTAATTTAATACATAGAATTGGAAAGAGGCATCAAAAATTATTGAAAGCTTTAAGTTATATCTCTGTAACTCTCGGGTATTTTTTAACTGCCGGAGTTTTATATGTCGTCGGCAAGCTGGTTTATGTTTACGTGACGCAAGGCGCGATAGTGAGAGCAATAAAAGTTCCGCCGATAACTCCCCTCATCCCTTATTTGCCGCAAATTTTCAAATTAAATCTTCCGCCATTTTACTTCATATATTGGATAGTCATTATTGCAATAATTGCCATTGTTCATGAATTTGCCCATGGAATAATTGCTGCAAAAGACAAAATCAAAATAAAAAATACAGGCTTCGGATTCTTTCCTTTTTTTCTCCCCATTTTCTTGGCTGCATTTGTCGAATTGGATGAAAAAAAAATGGCCAAGAAAAATAAATTTGACCAGCTGTCTGTTCTCTCTGCAGGAACTTTCGCAAATACAATCACAGCAATTTTATTTTTCGGAGTTCTTGCCTTATTCTTTTCGCTTGCATTTGCCCCCGCGGGAGTTGCATTTGACAATTATTCGTATAATATTGTGAATACGTCTTCAATCTCTGCAGTTAACGGAGTCCCAATAAATAACGCAACTTATGCTGCTGTCGCAGGTTTGATGAACAATTCAGGATTTAGTCAAATTCAGGCAGGCTCAATAAATTTCACAGCGACAAAAGATTTTGTAGAAAAACAAAATGCAACTTCAAATGAATTATTGCTATATTATGATGCCCCTGCAGTAAAAGCAAATCTTGAAAGCGTGATTCTTGGAGTAAACGGCAAAAAAGTTACGAGTTTGGATGGGTTTGCAAATGAATTGCGCAAATACCTGCCAGGACAAAAAATAACTTTGACTGTTTTAGGGCAGAATGATACAGGATACAACAGAGACATTATTCTTGGGCAGGATCCAAAAAATAATAGTTTACCATGGCTTGGCATTAGATTTGCAATACAAAATTCAGGATTTATCGAGAATTTATTAAGCGTGCTTTCATTAAACAGAAACCATATATATTACGCATCGCAAATTGGCGACGTTGGAATTTTCATTTACGATTTATTATGGTGGCTTATTATAATAAATATTAGCGTAGCTTTGATAAATATGCTGCCTATGGGAATTTTTGACGGCGGGAAATTCTTTTATGTCACAATATGGGCGATAACAAAGAATGAAGAAATTGCGAAAAAGGCATATAAATTTGCAACTTATTTCTTTTTATTTATCTTACTGATTATTACATTTTTCTGGATTTTTTATATTAGATAAGATGGAATCTGTTTATGTGCTGATACTTTATTTTGCAATAGGCGCATTATTGGGGCATATCGCAGAAAATATTTTTTTAATATTTAAAGAAAAAAGATTTAGAAAATCAGGATTTTTATACGGGATATTTTCGCCGCTGTATGGTTTTGGAATTTTGGCAATCTATTTTTACAATCTTTATTTATCAAATTTCCCAGTTTATGTTAATTTTATTGCTTTCTTTCTGATTCCAAGCATAATTGAATATATGGCTTCTTTATTCTTAGAAAAGGCATTTCATCTTCGATTATGGGATTATTCAAATTATAAATTGAATATAAACGGAAGAGTTTGCCTCTGGATTAGCAGCATTTGGTTTATCGCAACTTTTTTTATTGTTTATATCGGACAGCCATTTATTTTTAAAATATTGAATAATTTTTCACCAAATTTAATAAAAACTCTTGCTATTCTCTTTTCTGTTTATTTCTTAATAGATGTGATTTTCTCTGTCAGAAAAAAATTAAGGGAAAAAAAGAAAAAAATCAGGATTATGTGGAAGAAAAGATAACTACAAATCAACTATTCCGTCTTTTGTTAAAGCAGCAAATCTTATTCCGACAGGCAGATTAATCAATGCAGAAATCAAAGCCATATGCTCTTTTCCATCGCCGCTTGCAATTGACAATGCAACCTCTGTTCCTGAAATTTTTCCTTTGAGTTTTTTCTGGAATTCATCTTTCAAATCCAGAATTCTTTTATTCAAATCAATCTTTATGAATTCAATCCTGTCTCCTTTATCTTCTGCTTTGAATTGCGAGGAGAATTCATCACCAAGAAGAATAACTTTTTCCCAATCACCAAATTTAATCAGGCCAGATACCTGCCCCCAGCTACCTTTTCCAGAAGACAACAAAGCAACTAACTCCATTTTAAAGATAAAATAAAATGATTTAAAAGAATTATTGTGATAAGAGTAAGTTAAGTTTATAAATAGGAATATTCAATAAATTTTATCGATAACTACATCGTAGATAGGTACATTCTATACTATCAGCGCATAATGTAGGAGATGAAAATGGAAATTGAAAATGAGCTGAAAAAAGCTCTTGCTGAATTAAGAAAAGAAGAATCAGGAAAATTCAATCAGACGCTTGATTTAATTGTAAATCTCCAAAAATTCGACGCGAAAAAAGAATCTGTAAATTTATTTATCCAGGTCCCGCATAAAATTAAAGATAAAAAAATCTGCGCATTCCTAACAACAAAGCATAAAGAGATTGACACAATTATTGACGCTGATTTCAAAAAATATTCTGATAAAAAAGAATTGAAAAGACTGGAGAACGGCTATGATTTTTTCATTTCGCAGGCAATCTTGATGCCAAAAGTTGCAACTGTCTTTGGAAGAGTTTTGGGGCCAAGCGGCAAAATGCCATCACCGCAGCTTGGAATTGTCCAGGGCGCAGAGGACAAATCAATTGATGAACTGAAAGAAAAAATAAATCACAGCATCAAAATAAAATCAAAGGAAGCAAGTTTAAAATTAGGAATCGGCAAGCAAAATATGAGCGACGAACAACTTGTTGAAAACATAATTACTATTTATAATTCCCTTTTGAAGAATTTGCCGAAAGGAATCGAGAACATTAAAAATATTGAAATAAAATTCACGATGAGCAAGCCTCAAAAAATACAGCTAAAATGACTGAAAAAAATCACGTTTCAAAAAAGAAAATCAAGACGGTTAAGGAATTGTCTGAATTGATGAAGGAAAACAAAACAATATTGGTTGCATCAATAAAAAATATTCCCGCTTCCCAATTTCAGGAGATTTCAAAAAAATTAAGGGGAAAAGCTATAATAAAAGTCCCAAAAAAAAGCTTGATTGACCTGGTTTTTGATTCTTCAAATGATGAGCACATTAAAAAATTGAAAGAAAAAGTTGATGACAGCGTCGCTATTATTTTTTCAAATCTTGAACCTTTTGATTTGGCTTCTGAATTGCTGGAAAATAAAACTTCTGTAAGAGCAAAGACAGGACAAACTGCACTTGAAGATATTGAAGTTCCTGCGGGCCCAACAGATTTGGTTCCTGGACCGGCAATCAGCGAATTGGGCGCACTTGGAATTCCTGTAATAATTGACAAAGGAAAGATCAGCATCAAGGAAGCAAAAGTAATTGCAAAAAAGAATGAAAAAATTTCAAGGGGCGCTGCTGAAATAATGAACAAACTTGACATCAAACCTTTCAAGTCGGGATTTGTTCCTCTTGCAGCATTTAACAACCATAGTAAAGAATATTATAACAAAATTCAGATTGATAAAGAAGGAACTTTAAATGAGTTGAAAGAAAGTTTTGCGAGGGCATTGGGATTTGCTGTCTCAATCGGATATTCTTCCGAAGATACAATTAGATTTTTATTAAGGAAAGCAACTGCCGACGAAATTATACTTGAGAAATTTATAAAGGAAGAAAATGTTCAGGGAATTAAATCTGGAGAAACAGCGTAATGGAATATATACATGCAGCACTTTTGTTGCACAAGCTTGGAAAGGCAATCAACGACGAGCATATGAAAAAAATCATATCTGCTGCAGGCGTTGAAGTTGATGAAGCGAAAATCAAATCCCTTGTAGCAAGCCTGAAAGGCGTTGACATCGACCATGAATTGAAAAATGCAAGTTTGATTGCAAGTGCTCCCGCAGCATCCGGAGAGCATCATGCCACTGAAGCAAAGAAAGAAGAGCTTAAAGAAGAGAAGAAAGAAAGCGCGGCTGAGGGTCTGTCTGCATTATTTGGTTAAATAATTTCCACTTAAGACAGACCATCTTTTTAGTTAGAACTTTTATCACAATAAAAAATTTATATCATACATTATTCTGATTTATATGAAAAAATCAGCTGTTTTGGCAATAATATCCCTTGCTGCATTCATGGCAATTTTGTTTACTCCTTATGGGACAAATTATTGGGTTTGGTCCCTGATTATCGGAATTATTTTTGGAATTATCTGGTTCGTGAGAGGAAGATAATTCCTTAAATTTATAAAAACAATCTAATTTGCTATTTTATGCCTCAGTAGCTCAGTTGGTAGAGCATCGCTTTCGTAAAGCGGGGGTCGGGAGTTCAATCCTCTCCTGAGGCTCATTTCATTTACTCTATGTTAAAATAGAGACTTAAGAAAGATTTTTAATTGAAATTAATATAAAATTTGAAGAAGCCTCCGTCGCATAATGGTATTGCACCGGTCTTGAGTTAGGACAAGCCTAACA
>CAYXOE010000002.1:0-33593 GCA_964466855.1 Candidatus Woesearchaeota archaeon | reverse complement strand
AAGCCTCCGTCGCATAATGGTATTGCACCGGTCTTGAGTTAGGACAAGCCTAACACTTGTCGAGAAAAATCAACAAGAGAACCGGGCCCTATGGGCCTCCAGGTTCGATTCCTGGCGGGGGCGTTTTTCTATAAATTCTTAAAAACATATTGAAATTTGGAATTTTATGAACGGTAGAGAATCCAAATTAATTTTTCAGGCTTCTTTGGAAGAAATAAAAAAAGAGATAGAAAGAAAATACAGAGAAGAGGCGAATGTTCATTTTTTTATCTCCCAGACTTTCGAGATATTGAGGGATAATCCATTCGATGAAAAAACAGTCAGTTTTTTATTGAAGGAGGGATGGAAATTAGAAGACTCAGGCCATTTTGAATCAAATTGCAGTTATGAAAACAAAATAATTAATATCCAAGGTGAATTAGTCCGACAGGGGCACATTTGCGATTTTTATGAGAGAGATTTAGCTTTGATGCACGAATTAAATCATGCCTGGTACGGCAGATTCAAAGTCATTCCATACGGGTTCGGGCAGAGATGTTTGGATGATGCAACTTGGGCAGTCCATGCATTTGAAAATCGCCTCATTAACGAGTATGTTTCAAGAGTAAACAGGACTAATCCTCAGATTCTAAAAGCAGCTGTTGAAGGATTTGGGCTTGAACCCCAAAAGTATGATTTAGCAAGTTATGCCGCATTTGATAATAACAGACGTGCCAAGATTTCTCCTCTAGCAAAAAAGAACAGAGACCTGTTAAACGAGGTTTTAACGAAGGGGTGTGATGCACATTATTGCGGCCCTTTATTTGGATAATTCAATATTTCCCGAACCACTTTTTCCAGAAAGATTCTTTGTTTACTTGCCTGTTATTCTCGTCATATATTTTATATGTTATTTTCGGCCGCTCTTTTTCGAATCGGGCTTTTTCTTCTGCGGATAATTCATTTATTGCCTGCTTCATTGCTCTATCAATAATTGCATCAGAATATCCTTGTCCAAGCAAAGCCCATCTTAACGAATCTTCTTTGTATCCTTTTGCAAGAGCACGCTTTAAATGTTCAATCAGATCCCTTCGACCTTCCGCCATAAAAAAGCCATATATCAGAACTTTAAAAATTATTTTATTCTGGTTTTATCAATAATCCCGACAATCTTTTATTTCTGTAGACTTCTATGAAAATAATTAAATAAGCAATTATGAGAGGGCCTAGAATCAATCCAATAACACCAAAAAAGATTAAACCGCCGATTGTTCCAAGCAATGCAAGAAGGGAATTCATCATTGCCCGTTTTGCGACAACAACAGGTCTTAAAATGTTATCAACAATAATTGATGCGATTCCGAAAATTATTACCCCCAGTGCTGAAATACTGTTTCCTGTTGCAAGAAGATAAATAGCCATCGGTATCCAAACTATAGATGGGCCGACAATAGGCAATACCCCCGCCAGGATTGCCAAAATCATAAACAACAATGCACTTGGAGCGCCAAAGAGGAAAAATCCCAAACCAGCAACCAGGCCTTGAACAAATCCAATTATAATCTGCCCGTAAAGAACAGAGATAGTCACATCTTTCGTTGCTTTCAATAATCTATCCTGCACTTCTTTTGAAAATGGAAGAATAGTTTTCAAATATTCTATAAAATCACTCTTATCTCTGATAACAAAAAAGAATGTAAAGACAACGACGGTAAGCTGCAATAAAGTAACAGGAAGATTAATTATGAAATTTGAGACAGAATTAATCATGCCCGACGTAAGGTTTGTTATAAAAGAACGGAGAACCAAATCAATTTGTGCAGCCAATGCACCAGAACCTTTTAAAGAAGGAAAGATTACATCAAAAATTTTTATAAAATCTATTTGTTGTGCAAAGGTAAAAATTTTTACTGTCTGATCTACAAGAAAAGGGATTGCAAAAATCAATGGGGCAACAATTATGATAATCAATAAAATAGTCATCAGCATTGCTGTCAAATTTTTTGATTTGATCTTTTTGTAAAGAAAATTATACACAGGTGCGAAAATAAAAACTAAAACAAAGCCAAAAATGATTGACATTAAAATTGGTTTTAATAAAAGAAATGCAAGTATTGAGAGAACTACAAGAACAGCGACGGTAATAATTTCATTAAGATAACTTTTTTCCATCTTTGTGTATTTTTAAGAGACGATACAAATTTATAAAGTTTTATAGATGCCATTTTTTTCTTTTCTAAAGAAAAAATTAGGCTTCCTAAAAAGAAACCCCGATTTTTCGGGGAATTAAATTTAAAAGAATAGTTTTGTATTTAACAATATGAATTTCATTGAAAAAATTTTTGAACACAAAACAGACAATCTTGTTCATCTCCAATTTCAAAAATTCTCACGAGGGATTTTCAAAGACAGGGCATTAATCAGTGCAAAAAAAACAGGAAATAAATATACAATTTCAACAAGTCCTGAATTTGCAAATGAACTTGTTCTTGAAGTTGCAAAAAAATTGGGTGAGAGAAAAACAAAAGTTACGGGGGGGATAATTTCAACGGCAGATTTGACAGGGAAATTAGATTTCAGCAGCAAAAAACAATTCCAAGGAGTCAAAAATTATTCAATTGATAAAGAAATGAGCGGACATGAAATAATTAAATTAGTCGAAGAATTCCCAAAAGCTTTTTTCGGATTAAGTTTCAAAACAGATGAGACAGAGCTGAAAATAAAGGCAAAAGCCCCAAAATCCGCTAAGCCGAAAAATAAGACTGATGAAAAACCGAAAGCTGATTTTTGCAAGCTGATTACAACCGATGAAAATCTAGGAAAGGATTTTATTTTTGAAAAACAGAATTTCAAAAAAGCAGACATAGCGCATATTTTTGTTATTGATTCGATAGAAATTCCAGAGCATTTGAAAAAAACAGATGATTTCTTGTTAATAAGAGAAGAATCAAAAAGGAAAGGAAAAATAATCCGAGAGGCTGAAATTGACGGGGAAAAAATAAGGAAGGAAGTTGAGTTTGAAGCCTAGAAAAACCTTTAAAAAGCCGGTTTTCTCTTAAAATATATTCCAGGGTTTAAAATGTTCTCTGCTAATTTAATGAGAAATGACCGCACCGAAAACACCACGAAGTGGAAGTTTGCAGTTTTGGCCGCGAAAGCGAGCCAGTAAATTTTTGCCTAGTGTGAACTGGAGCGCAATAAAAAAGGATTCTACAAAAGGCTTGAGGGGTTTTATTGTCTACAAGGCAGGAATGGTTTCCGGTTTTGCAGTTGACAATACTCCTGATTCCATGACAAAAGGAAAAAAAATAATTGTCCCATTGACAATACTTGAATGCCCAAAAGCAAAAATATTTTCAGTCCGATTTTATAAAGATGGAAAAGTTGCAAAAGAAGTCCTTGCAAAAAACTTAGACAAGGAATTGAAGAAGATTATAAGAATCCCAAAGAAAGAAATCGGGCATGAGCATCTCGAAAAAGCACACGAATATGATGATTTGCGGGTTGTGATTTATTCTCTTGTGAAAAAAACAGGAATAAAAAAAACTCCGGATATGATTGAGGTTTCCCTTGTCGGAAACATTGATGAAAAATTGGATTTCATAAAAGCCAATTTGCACAAAGAAATTTCTGTTTCGGATATTTTTGAAAAGGGGAAATTAATTGATGTCAGAGGGTTGACAAAAGGCAAGGGTTTGCAAGGCCCTGTCAAAAGATTTGGAATAACACTCAAATCACACAAATCTGAAAAAGGACAAAGAAGACCGGGAAGTCTGGGCCCGTGGCATCCTGCACGAGTTACATTCAGAGCGCCAATGGCAGGACAAATGGGAATGTTCACACGTGTTGTTTACAACAGTAAAATAGTTGATTTAGGAAATTCTGAAAAACAAAACCTGAATTCTACAACTTCTCTTAAAAATATAAAAAATTTTGGCAACGTGAAAACCGATTACGTATTAGTTAGAGGTTCTGTTCCTGGTCCTGCAAAAAGGCAATTGCTAATCACGCCTTCGTTCAGAGAAACTAAAAAACAAGCGAAAAAAGATTTCCAGCTTTTGGAGTTGAGATAAAATGAAAACCCCAGTATTAAATCATAACGGAGAAAAAATAAAGGAAATCGAATTGCCTCATTTCTTTTCTGCACAAATTAGAGATGATATAATTTCAAAAGTTTTGGAAGCAAGAAAAAAGAAACAACCATATGAACCTTCACCTGTTGCAGGAAAGCAGCATGCTGCTCGTGGAAAAGTTGTTCACAGAAGGAAAGTTTGGAGAAGCGGTTATGGAAAAGGAATATCCCGTGTTCCAAGAAAAATCATGTCGCGAAGAGGTGAACGATTCAATTGGGAGGCTGCTGAAATTCCAAGCGCAAGAGGCGGAATGCGAGCGCATCCCCCAAAAATTTTGTCAATGATTGAACTCCCAAAAATAAACAAAAAAGAAATGAAAATAGCATTTGTTTCTGCATTAAGCTCAACAGCGAATGTTCAGGAATTGAAAAAGAAATATGCAAATCTCAGCGATGAAAAAATTGAAAATCATTTACCAATAATTGTATCTGAATTAAAATTCAAAAAAACAAAAGAGTTAATTTCTGGTATTAAGAATATTCTCGGTGCAAAACTTTTCAAGATTGCCATACCCCAGAAAAAAGTCAGAAGCGGAAGAGGAAAATTAAGAGGAAGAAAATACAGAAAAAATGCTGGCTTGCTTATTGTCCTTGGAAAAAATGAAGTTCTTAACTTAAGAATATTTGATGTAAAACATTCTAATGAATTAAGTATTAATGATTTGGCAGGCGGGGGCTTTGGAAGATTGACTCTTTACACCGAAAAGGCAATTAAAGATTTGGAGGAAAGATTGAATGAAAAATAAAATAAAAATAATACAATTGAAACCACTCGTTACTGAAAAAGCAGTCATGCTTATTGAATCCCAGAATGTTTTGACTTTCAAAATGGAATTGGGAACAAGCAAGAAACAAATTAAGAAAGAGATTGAAGAACTTTTCGATGTAAAAGTCGAAAAAATAAGAGTCATGAACCGAGACAGCAAAAAATATGCTTATGTTAAATTAAATCCAAAATATCCTGCAATCGACGTTGCAACGAAGCTCGGATTAATATAATGATATGGGAAAACGAATAATTCAACAGGCGCGGGGACATGGAAGCCTTTCATACAGAGTCAGAAGGCAGGCGTTCAGATATAGATTGCAATATCCGAGCCAACTTAAAGGTGAAGGAATTGTCCTGAAATTATTAAATTCACTTGCACATTCTGCGCCGCTTGCAAAAATAAAATATGAAAAAGGAATATTTTATATTCCTGCATTCAACGGAATGATTGAAGGGCAAAAAATCTATTTTGACAAGATGGAAAACAATCCAGGAAATATTTTAAAATTAAAAGACATTCCTGTAAAGACTCAAATCTATGCAATTGAGTCTTGTCCTGGCGACGGAGGAATTTTTATAAAAACAGCGGGCAGCCACGGAACAATAAGCAAAGTAATTGGCAAGAGGGTTTTTGTACTAATGCCTTCCAAAGAAGAAAAAGAATTTGATGGTAATTGCAGAGCAATCATCGGCATTATTGCTGGGGCAGGACGGTTGGAAAAACCAATTGTCAAAGCAGGAAAACAATTTTATATTAAAAAATCAAAAGGCGGGCGAATCTGGCCTAAAACTTCTGCCCTTAAAGTAAATGCAGTCGATCACTACTTCGGTTCGGGAAGGGGAAAGAATCCAAAAAGCAAAATTGCAAAGAGAAATGCTCCTCCTGGAAGAAAAGTTGGTACATTGAGACCCAAACGGACGGGGAGGAAAAAATAAATGGCAGAACAAAAAACGGATATTAAGAAAAAAGAATTTTTGTTCAGAGGCAAAACTCCCGACGAATTGAATAATTTGGAAATAAGAGAATTTGCAAAGTTCTTGAAAGCGCGACAAAGGCGGGCTGTTTTAAGACAATTTAATGAAATTGATAAATTTATTGCAAGAGCCAACAAGAAAATTAAAAAAAATAAATCTGTAAGAACTCACAGCAGAAATTTAGTAATTGTCCCAAAGATGGTGGGAATGAAAATTCATATTCATGATGGAAAAAATTTTGTTCCTATTGACATTACCTGGAATATGCTGGGGCACAGATTAGGCGAATTTGCATTAACAAGACAAAAAGTTAAACACGGAACCGCGGGAGTTGGAGCAACCAAAGGAAGCAAATTCCAGGCTAAGAAGTAAAATGAAAAATAAATTTGCGGATACTGCGAGAAATAATGAAAAAATAAGGCATAATTCGCGTCCCGATTATTGCGAACGTTATAATCTAAAAGAAAAAGAGGTGATATCATAATAATGGAAGAAAAAACAGAAGAGAAAAAAGAAGAAGTTCGTAGTGATGCCCATGAAAATCATGAACATCATGAAACAGAGAAAGATAAAGAAGTTAAAGAAGAGAAAATCAAAAAAGAAATTAAAAAGAAGCCGAAGAGCGAAGCTGTTGTAAACTCTTTCAATGCTCATCTTTCAGCAAAAACAAGTGCTGCTGTATGCAGATTCATAAAAAACAAAAACATCGACAAAGCAATAGAAGATTTGGAAGACGTTATTGCACAGAAAAAAGCAGTCCCAATGAAAGGAGAGATTCCTCACAGAAAAGGTAAAAATATGATGGCAGGGAGATATCCAAAAAATGCGGCGGAGCATTTCATTAAATTATTAAAAACCTTGGCGGGGAATTCAAATGTCAATGGAATTGAAGAACCGATTATTGTTCGTGCAATTGCAAATATTGGTGAAAGGCCTTATGGGCAACTTGGAGCTATAAAAAGAAAAAGAACACATATAAAAATAATATCCAAGAGCAAGGCAAAAAAAGAAATCAAAGAAAAGGAAATTAATAATGAGAAAGAACTTAAATCTCATGCGCGCCATGATTATCGCGATAAATTAATGACGAAAAAAGAGGTGATAGCATAAAATGGAAGAAAAAAATGTTGTAAAATTCAAGAAAGATGAATTTGCTATAAGAGAATTTATAAAAGAATCAGTTGGACGCGGAAAAGTCAGCAAAGTCAAAATAGAATATACCCCTGTCGGCGAAAAAATAATAATATCAACACATAAAACAGGATTGGTAATCGGAAGGGGCGGGGAAAGAATAGATGAATTAACGAGAATATTAAAAACAAGATTCAAGCTTGAAAATCCACATCTTGAAATTGAAGAAATAAAACATCCTGAATTTGATGCGCAGATTACAGCTGATGATATTGCGTTGGGATTGGAAAAATTCGGGCCATTGAGATTCAAGGTGATTGCATACAGAACCTTGCAAAAAATAATTGATGCAAAAGCTCTCGGAGCTGAAATCAGACTGAGCGGAAAACTTCCCGGTGCAAGGGCACGTCCTTGGAGATTCGCACAGGGTTATTTGAAAAAAACAGGAGACAGCGCGAAAGTTGTTGATAGAGCACAATCGCGTGCAGAGACAAGGCCGGGAACTGTTGGAGTAAAAGTTGCAATTCTCGCCCCTGATGCTAAACTTACTGATAAAATCATAATCAACAATGAATTAATTGAAAAATTAAAAACAAATGCGCAATTTAAAGAAACGGAAAAACCAAAAGTAAAAGTCAAAAGGAATAAAAAATGAAAACTGGAAAATTAAAAAATATGAGCAAAGAAGAGAAGGAAATGAAACTTAAAGAATTAAAATTAGAATTAGTTAAGGCAAAGATCAGCACTTCAAAGGGCGGGAACTCAAAAATTAAAAATATCAGGAAAGCAATAGCCCAAATACTCACACTCAACAAATAAAATGAATATATGTCCAAAATGCGGATTGCCTTTAGAGGCATGCGTTTGTGAACAGATTGTTAAGGCCGGACAAAAAATCCGGGTGGCTCTTGACAAGAAGAAGTACGGAAAAGTAGTCACCGTTGTATCCGGTTTCGACAAGGGCGTAGACATCAAAAAGGTTGCAAAAGACCTGAAGAATGAACTTGCCTGCGGCGGAACTTACCATGGAAATTCCGTAGAGCTTCAAGGAGACCACTTTAAGAGAATCAAGCCAGTTCTTGAAAGAATGGGCTTTTCAATCGAGTAACAAGAACCAAGGTTTGCCCTGAAAAAATTCGCACAAGACAAAATGAAAACAGAAATGAAAGAAATAAACAAAATGAAAACTCCTAAGATAGTCGGAGCTGACTGTGATGATATTAATTGCCCATTCCATGGGACATTGAGCACCCGCGGAAGAGGATTCCAAGGAAAAGTGGTCAGAAAATTCCATAAGAGAGTTGTAATTGAATTTGAAAGAACAATCTATGTGAAGAAGTACGAAAGATTTGCAAAATTAAAGACAAGAATTCATGCAAGGTTGCCAATTTGCATTGAAAAAAACATTAATTTTGGAGATTATGTAAGAATTGAAGAATGCCGCCCATTGAGCAAATTGATACATTTTGTAGTCGTGGAAAAAATAAATTCCGGAGAGAATAGAAAATGAAAGCAATAGGAGCAAAAGCAACACGGGGATTGAATCTTGGTGCATTAGTAATCGCATCTGATAATAGCGGGGCAAGAGTTGTGAAAATCATATCTGTAAAAAGATGGAAAGCAAAGAAAGGAAGACAAGCAACTGCAAAAATTGCAGATTGGGTAAAGGTCAGCGTGCGAAAAGGACTGCCTGATATGAGGGGGAAAGTTTTTGATGCTGTTGTTATAAGGCAGAAAAAATCTTACAGAAGATTGAATGGAGAAAGAATCGCATTTGAAGATAATGCTGTCGCGCTCTTGAAGGATGAAAAAGGAAATCCAAAAGGGACGCAAATTAAAGGCCCTGTTGCAAGGGAAGTCATGGAAAGATGGCCCCAAGTGGCGAAAATTGCGGCAATGGTATATTAAAATGAAACAAAAATTCAAAAAAAACTGGAAATCAAGCAAACAACCTCGGAAACAGAGGAAATATACGGCAAACACTCCGCTTCATCTCAAAAAGAATTTCATAAATGCAAATCTTTCAAAAGAATTAAGAAAGAAATATAGAAGGAGAAATTTTCCCTTAAGAAAAGGGGATAAAATTAAGATAATGAGGGGAAAATTTTATGGAAAAGAAGGGAAAGTTACAAAAGTCTTATTAAAAATTTCAAAAATTATCGTCGAGGGAATCCAGATAAAGAAAAAAGACGGTTCAAAAGTTGATGTAAAAATAGAACCATCAAATTTGCAAATATTGGAACTAAATCTCGATGACAAGAAAAGAATTAAAAATCAGGTAGAACCAAAGGAGAAATAAAATGCACTTAAAAAGGCAGCAAAGTCCAAAAAATTGGCCTATTGAAAGGAAAGGAACGGCTTATTTGGTCAGATCCAATTACAGCATTGAAAAAGGCGTCCCGATTTTGATAGCGTTGAGGGACATGCTGAGTTTTGCGAAAGACAGAAGAGAAGTCAAAAAAGCTCTTAATTCCAGACAGATTTTATTGAATCATAGAAATGTTTTCGACGATAGGGATAATATCCAGTTGTTTGATATCCTTACTATTTTGCCTCCAAAGAACAGCAATCTTCATGAGAAAAATTACAAAATGATAATAGGAAAAAACAAAAAATTTGAATTGAAAGAAATCCACGGCCAGGAAGCAGAACATAAAATATCAAAGGTCATCAACAAAACAACTTTGAAGGAAAAGAAAGTTCAGATAAATCTCAGCGATGGAAAAAATTTCATCTCTGATATGAAATGCAAAACAAATGATTCTGTCCTGATTAATTTGAAAGGAAAAAGAATTGAGAAATGTATCCCATTAAAAAAAGATTCCATGGCGATTGTTATTTCCGGAAAACATGCCGGAGAAGAAGGAAAAATTAAAGAAATTGATGAGAAAAAAGGCATTGCAAAATTTGAAAGCAATAATGAAATAATAAACATCCTAATTAAACAAATTATGGTATTAGAATGATAAAAGAAAATTCAATGAGGCAGGTAAAAATAGAAAAAGTTGTAATCAGTGTCGGCGGAAGCGAAGACAAACTTGAGAAAAACGCGAAACTGATTGAGTTACTTACAGGACGAAAAGCTGCAAAAATGAAAACTCGAAAAAGAATCCCGACTCTTGGAGTAAGACCGAAATTAAATGTTGGCGCTGTAATAACCATCAGACGAAATTTCGAACCGCTGCTGAAAAGATTATTCGCAGCTGTCGACAATAAAATAAGAAAAAAACAAGTAAGCGAAAACACATTTTCATTCGGAATAAAAGAGTACATTGAAATTCCTGGACTGGAATATCAGAGAGATATCGGGATTACAGGATTCGATGTTACAATAACTTTTGCAAGGGCCGGAAAAAGGATACAACTAAGAAAAATAAAAAAAAGTCATCTTCCAAAAAAGCAAAGAGTTAGCGAAGAAGAAATAATTAAATACATGGAAGAGAATTTCCAGACGAGATTCGTATAAAATGAAGCCGATAGTTAATAGATTTTATCGCAATGGGGAAGAAGCAATAAATGCAATGGAGACATTCAGAAGTATGGCGAGTGGTGTTTTAATAGAAGGGGGAGTAGTATCAGAAGGGACTCTTTATAGGGATTATTTAACAGCTCGAGAAGTTGCTATTTCATTTGGAAAAGACGTTAGTAAATATACAAAAAATTTGACAGAATTTTTAGGAGGCAAATAAAATGACAGCAAGCGATTGGAAAAAAATAACAAAGCAGCTTAAGAATAAGCCCGTTAAATTAGACAAGTTCATAAGGCACAACAAGCCAAAAGAAAGGAAATATGGAATATCGATGAACAAATGCGAGAGATGCGGCAGATTTGGTGCACACATAGGCTCATATGGATTAAATTTATGCAGACAATGTTTCAGAGAAATTGCGGAGGAAATCGGTTTCAAAAAATACTCATAATGTCACAAGATATTGTTTCAGATAGTTTGAATATGATAAGAAATGCAAAGAGAGCAGGACGCGAAAACATCAGAATAAACAGAATTTCAGATCTTTTAATTGAAATTCTGAAAATCATGAAGCAAAAAGAGGCAATCAAAAGATACAAAATAGACAGCAAAAACAGAAGTGTTGAGGTCGTATTCGGCGATTTTATTGAATGCAGAGCAATAAAACCAAGATTTACTGCAAACAAAGAACAAATAGAAAAATACAGAAGAAGATATTTGCCTGCAAGAAACATTGGAACAATAATAATTTCAACAAATAGGGGATTAATGGCTCATGAAGAGGCAATAGAAAAAGGAACAGGAGGAATATTGATTTCTTACTTTTACTAAAAATGAAACGGGAGATAACACAAAAGATAGAAATTCCAGAAAATGTCGAGATTATCACAGAAGGAAACACGATTCTGGCAAAGGGGCCTGAGGGCGAAATAAAAAGAAAATTTGATATGAGAAATTTAGAAATTAAAAAAGAAAATAATCATTTTATTATTGACTGCAAAAAAGCAACAAAAAAGGAAAAGAAAAGAATAAACACGATGAGAGCGCATATCAATAATATGATTAAAGGCATTTCAAAGAAATTTGAATATCAATTGAAAATTGTTTTCTCGCATTTTCCAATCACAGCGGAAGTAAAAAGTGATGAATTGATAATAAAAAATTTCCTCGGAGAAAAAGAAAACAGGAAAGCGAAAATTCCAAAAGGCGCCGAAGTGAAAATCGAAAAAGACATAATTGCTGTAAGTTCTGCAAATAAAGAAATTGCAGGGCAGGCGGCGGCAAATATAGAAACAGCGACGAAAATCAAGAAGAGAGATTTAAGAGTTTTTCAGGACGGCATTTACATAATAAATAAAGCGGGAAAAGAAATATGACTGCAAAATTTTTGAGACGAGGCTGGGAAAGATATTCCAAGACCGGAAAGAGAAGGAAGAAAAAGCAGGTTTGGAGGCGTCCTCATGGAAGAGACAATAAAATGAGGGAGAAGAGAAGCGGTTATGGCCCTGTTGTCAGCATCGGATACAGAAAAGAAAAAAATTCCCGTGAAAAAATCGGGGGCAAAGAATTGATGAGAGTAAACAATCTTAATGAACTTTCAAGAGTCAGAAAAGGGCAGATTGCAATTTTGGGAAAAATAGGAAATAAGAAGAAAATTGAAATTGCAAAAAAGGCAAAAGAAAACAACATACAAATTTACAATTTAAATCTGGAAAATTTCCTAAAAAAAGGCAAAGATAAAAAATGAAACTAGATAAGAAAAAAGCATTGGCTGCACGAATTTTTAATGTGAGCAAATCAAGAATTTTGTTTATAGAACCAAGGCTTGATGAAATCAAAGAAGCGATCACAAAAGAAGACATAAGAAACTTGAGAGCAGATGGAGCGATAATAATAAAACCGATTAAAGCAAAGAGGGCTATGAAAAGAAGAAAGGCCAAAAAAGGCGCCGGAAATATTAAGAAACATGCTAAAAACAAAAAAAAAGAATATATAATCTTGACAAGAAAATTAAGAAATCACATCCAGGAATTAAAAAATAAAAATCTAATAACCAAAAAGCAGATATTTGATATAAGAAAAAAAATCAGAAACAGATATTTCAAAAGTAAATTTCAGCTGAAGGAATATCTTTCAACGCTCAAAAAATGAAACGGATTTTTAACAGAAGACGGGAGGGGAAGACAGATTATTCCAGGAGGATAAAATTACTCAGAGGCAGATCTCCAAGAATTGTATTCAGAAAAACAAACAAGTACATTATTGCACAATATATTGTGACAAAAGAAGCAAAAGAGAAAATTGAGATTGGCATTACTTCCAGAGAACTTAAAAAATACGGATGGCCAAAAGTATTTGACGGAAGTTTGCGCTCAATCTCTGCCTCATATTTAACAGGATATTTAATCGGAAAAAAAATTTTAAAGGATAAAAAGCAAATACCAATATTGGATATTGGAATGACTTCTCCAATTCACAAAACAGCGCCATATGCATTCTTGAGGGGGCTTGTTGATTCCGGATTAAAAATTAATCATGATAAAAAAATATTTCCTGAAGAAGGAAGAATCAAAGGAAAAAACCTAAAAGAAGATTTTTCAGACACTTTTGATAAAATAAAAGACAGCATCAATAGGGAGTTTAAATAAAATGGCTGAAAAAGAAAGCAAAAAAATAGAAATCAAAAAAGAATATTATGAATCTCCGATAGCCGATGCCGCTGAAAAAATAATTGAAAGTGATGTGAATGCCGGAGAAGAAGAACTGGAAAAAGAAATCGACAAAGAGCTTCAGAAAATTCCCAAAGTTATTGAAACAAAAACAGAATATATATCATGGAATCCGAAAACAAAATTAGGAAAAGAAGTAAAGGAAGGGAAAATAAAAGACATTGACTATATTCTTGATAATCATTTGAAAATTTTGGAAGACAAGATAGTTGATTCTCTAATAAATTTGAAAGTTGATTTGAGTTCGGTGGGGCAATCAAAAGGAAAGTTCGGCGGCGGGAAAAGGCGGGCGTGGAGACAAACTCAGAAAAAAACAAAAGAAGGAAATATCCCCAACTTTTCAGCATTCGCTATTGTTGGCGATGAAAATGGGCATGTGGGAGTTGGTGAAGGTAAAGCGAAAGAAACCCTTCCTGCAAGAGACAAGGCAGTAAGAAAAGCAAAATTGTCTTTGATAAAAATAAGAAGAGGGTGCGGGAGTTTTGATTGTTCAGATGCAGACCCGCATTCAATTCCAATGAAAGTGACGGGACAGTCCGGAAGTGTCAGGATAACTTTGATACCTGCTCCTCAAGGAACAGGGCTTGTTGCAGCTGATGAATTGAAAAAAGTTTTGAAGCTAGCGGGTATAAAAGATATCTATACAAAAACATTCGGGAAAAAACAAACAACATTTAACTTAGCTAAAGCATGCATAAATGCATTGGAGAAAACAAACATAAGATGATAGCAATAATCAGAATCCGAGGAGAAGTTGGAATTCAAAAAAATATTGAGGAAACTCTCAGCAGGTTGAGGCTAAAGAAAAAATATTCCTGCGTCGTAATTCCTCATGCAACAAAGGAAAAATTAGGCATGATTAAAAAAGTAAAGGATTTTGTCGCTTATGGAGAAATAAATGAAAACATGTTTGAAAAATTAATTGAAAAACGCGGAAATTTGCTTGATAAATCTAAAAAGATTAATGCGAAGGAAGCTGCAAAAGAAATTGAAAAAGGAAAAAAGTATGAGGAATTTAATTTGAAGCCTTTTTTCAGATTGCATCCGCCGCGAGGAGGAATTGACAGCAAAAAGCATTTTGGAGTTGCGCGCGGGGTTTTGGGAAATCACAAAGAAAAAATAAATGAGTTGCTGGAGAGGATGCTATGATAAAAACACACAGAAAAAGGAAAACACAGAAATATCGAGGAAAAAGAGCAGGAACTTATGGTTGGGGCGCGAGAAAAAAACATAAGAAAAGCGGACACAGGGGCGGAAAGGGTATGGCTGGAACCGGAAAAAGAGCTGACCAGAAAAAAACTCTCGTTACAAAATTATACGGGAACAAATATTTCGGAAAGCAAGGAATAACAAGCAGAAAAACGCGGAAAGATAAATCTTTGAGAATAAATTTGGCAAACATTGAAATGAATCTTGATAATTTCATAAAAAAGGGGATTGCAAAAAAAACTAATGAAGGATTTGAAATTAATTTAGATTCTTATAAAATTCTTGGAGATGGCGAAATAAAAAATAAATTATTCATAAAGGCAAGAAGCGCTTCTGAAAACACACAGGAGAAAATTAAAAAAAGTGGTGGAGAGATTATTTTAAAGCAGAATCCTGCTGAAAATAAAGAATAAAAATAATATGGATTTTAGAGGAATTCTAAAGTTTATTCCAGAGATTAAATCTCCCGAAGAGAAAAAACTTAGCTTTGGTGAGAAAGCCAAATGGACTATTATTGTTTTGCTTGCATTTTTTATCCTTACTAATGTTCCGCTTTTTGGTCTGACACAGAATGCACTTTCAAGATTCCAATATCTTGCGATAATTTTGGGGACTAATTTTGGAAGCATAATCTCTCTTGGTATCGGGCCAATTGTAACAGCATCTGTTATTTTGCAACTGCTTGTAGGTTCCGGAATCCTGAATATTGATACGACAAACGCAGAAGGAAGGAGATTTTTTCAGGGACTTCAAAAATTGCTGACCTTTTTCTTCATAATTTTTGAAGCTGTGATTTACGTTCTAATGCAGGGGCTCCAGGCAGCGCCCGGATTTGCATGGCTTGTAATTTTCCAGCTTATTCTTGGCGGCCTCGCAATTTATTACATGGATGAATTGGTGGGAAAATGGGGATTTGGGCAAGGAATAAGTTTATTTATCGCAGCCGGCGTTTCATGGAGACTGATAACAAGCACATTGCAATTCATAGACCAGCAAGGAAGAAATTGCCTTCTTAATTTCTCAACAACACCCTGCTCCGGAAAAGTTCTCGTTATAATTCAATCGCTCATTACAAAGCAAAATATTGAATTAATCTCCGCACTTGTTACAATAGCAGTTACTGTTGGAATATTTTTGTTGGTTGTCTGGGCCCAAAGTTTAAGGGTTGAGATTCCCTTGTCATTCGGGAAAATAAGAGGATATACTGTCAAGCAGCCATTGCAATTTTTTTATGCATCTGTTATTCCTGTTATTTTAACAGCAGCGTTGGTTGCAAACATACAGTTATTCGGGGGGATTTTTGAAAATGCGGCATCATCATGTCTGTCAGGCGGAGTTTGCACAGGGCTTGCAAAATTTGCTTCGCGTTTCACATTCCTGGGGCAGTTTGTACAGGGACAAGCTGTCTCTGGTTTTGCATTTTGGATTGGCTCGACAGACATTCTTGATTTGCTGATTAGGGGGGGATTTTTGCCGCGATATATTTTGCAGGGAATCATCCATGCATTATTCTTCATGACTTTCTCGACGCTGTTCGCTGTATTCTGGGTTAAAACATCCGGCATGGATGCAAAATCACAGGCGCATAAAATTGCTGCATCTGGATTGCAGATTGCGGGTTTCAGGCAAGATGAAAGAGTTTTGGAAACAATTCTTGACAGATATATTATGCCTTTGACGGTTATGGGGGGTTTGGCCATCGGACTTTTAGCTTCAATAACTGATTTAATGGGGGCACTGGTTTCAGGAACATCTATCCTGTTAGTCATCATGATTACAAACCAATTTTATCAGAGCATTGCACAGCAGCATCCTGAAATTATAAATCCAGCATTGGGGAAATTTATTAAAGGATGACTTTAAAAACCATTTCAATATTTATCTAACATGAACAAAGAAGGAAGTTATGCACCGATTTTCATTATAATGGCTCTGTCCATTTTAATAGTCAGTTTTTGGGACCAGATTCCATTTTTGAAATCGTCTATAGAATACATTTTGAATCCGACGGCTGGTTGGCTTCTTAATTGGAATAAGACAATAGGAATGTTTGCAATTGTCTTCATAATTTCCCTTCTTTCAATAATTGTCCAGAAATTCGCAACAGACCAAAAGCAACTCAAAGAATTGCGAAAAGAACAAAAACTTTTGCAAGAAGAAATGAAAAAATTCAGGGAAGATCCTGCTAAATTGATGGAACTTCAGAAAAAGCAAATGGAATTTCTTCCGAAGACAATGAAGCTCAGCACGAGAGCAATTTTATTCACGGGCGTGCCATTTATTTTATTATTCAGATGGTTCAATGATTATTTCCTTGCAAATTCTTTCAACTTTCTCGGATTTCTTCCCTGGTTTTGGTTTTATTTGATTTTCACATTGATATTCACAGCTATCCTACGAAAGGTTTTGGATGTTGTCTAATGAAGACAACCTACGGTTTTCTTTACCATATTTTCCCTTGAGAGACTATTAAGACTAAAGTTTAAAAGTGGATTAATTTCTTAATGAGATGGAAAAACAAGAAATTATTTTCAGGCTTGGAATTTTGGAGCAGCAATTGCAGCAGCTTCAGCAACAAATGCAGGCTGTTGAAAGAGGAATCAATGAATTAGAATCTTTGAATCTTGGGTTAGATGAAATTCAAGATTCAATGGGCAAAGAAATTTTTGCGCGGATTGGAAAAGGAATTTATATGAAAGCTAAAATTATTTCTGACAAATTAACAGTAGATGTTGGGGGAAATAATTTTGTTACAAAAGATGTTTTTGAAACAAAAAAATTAATCCAAGAGCAAATAAGAAAGTTGAAAGAAGCTGGAATTGAACTTGAAAAAAATACAGAATTGACAAATAATGAATTTGTTGAAATAGTCCAGGAATATCAAAAACAAGAAAAATCAGAGGAATAATTTAAAAATTCTGTTACTTTTTCTTTTATATGCTTGAATCATTAATCAATCCAAAGAAAGCAGAGAGAAAACCCTGGGAAATGTTTTTCATCGGATTGATTTATGCGAGTCTTTCAATTCTTCTTGTTTATTGGTTTTTTTCATCTGATGCAATTTTATCTCAATATTCAGGAGTTTTGGTTGTGACCTTTTCCGTTATGTTTTCCCTGCCATTCATGTATTTCATAATTAGAAGGGAAGAAAAAGAAGACGAAATTGAAGAAGGAAGTATTTGGAAAATTCACAAAGATGCAATTTATGCGTTGATGTGGCTTTTTATAGGATTCGTTATTGCTTTTTCATTTTGGTATATACTTTTGCAAAATGGCAATTTATTTAATGCGCAGGTCGGGACATATTGCTTGATAAACAGCCCGAACAGCGTTAATGAATGCGTTACACAATACATTCCTGGAAACAAACTTAGCGGGGCGGCAGGACTTTCAAGCCCACTTCAATTTCTTGCAATTTTTGAAAATAATATGCTCGTCATGATTTTTACTTTGCTATTCTCATTAGTTTTTGGAGCGGGCGCAATTTTCATCCTGGCATGGAACGCGAGTGTCATATCTGCAAGCATTGGAATTTTTACAAAGTACAGTCTAGTTGATATCCCTCTCGGCATAGCAAGGTATATGATTCATGGATTTCCGGAAATAGCCGCTTATTTCATTGCTGCCTTGGCTGGAGGAATTTTCGGCGTTGGAATTGCAAGGCATGGCGTAAAAAACAGAATGTTTTTGAAAGTTGCACAGCATGTGGCAATGCTAATATTAATTTCCATACTTCTTCTTGTTATTGCTGGCTTGATGGAAACTTATCTTACTCCTCTTCTATTCAGATAATTAGTAAAAACATAAAGAATTATGCAAAATTTGAATCTCAATTAATATATTATTTTAGATTAGATAATATTACATTTCATTAAGTTTAAAAGCAAAAAAATAATGAAAAATCATGGTTCAGCCGTTATTATTTGGGGCAATTTTAATTAGCTTTCTTGCAACTCTTGTAACAATGCCTCTTTGGATTAGAAAGGCAAAGCAAATAGGGCTGCTTTGGGAAGACATGAATAAATTTAACAGCGGGAAAGATGTTGCTGGCTCAGGTGGCGTTGTAGTTATTCTTGGGACTCTCGTCGGTATTTTTATTTATATAGCAATACAGACATTCTACTTCAAATCCCCTGATGGAAATTTGATAGATATTTTTGCAATTATAAGTTCTCTTTTTCTCGTTACAGGAATTGGTTTAATCGATGATTTATTTGGCTGGAAAAAAGGCGGATTGTCAATCCGTTCAAGATTAATTCTTATTTTATTCTCGGCGGTTCCTCTAATGGTGATTAATGCTGGAAATTCCGTCGTTTTGGGAATAAATCTAGGAATTCTTTATCCCCTCCTAATAATTCCAATTGGAGTTGTGGGCGCGACAACTACATACAATTTTTTAGCGGGATATAACGGACTTGAAGCAAGACAGGGAATTTTAATTTTATCTACCCTTGCTCTTATCACTTACATTCACGGACAAAGCTGGTTAACTTTGATTGCATTAATCATGGTTGCTTCATTAGTTGCATTTTATATTTTCAACAAATATCCTGCAAAAGTTTTCCCGGGCAATGTAATGACATATTCCATTGGAATGATGATTGTTTCTGTTGCAATATTGGGGAACATGGAGCTAATTGCAATAATTTTATTCATTCCTTATATTATTGAGACAATATTAAAATCAAGAGGAAGATTAAAGAAATACAGCTTCGGAAAACCAAATCCTGACGGAAGTTTGGATTTAGCATATGACAAAATTTATGGCTTGGAGCATCTTGCAATAAAAATTTTGAAAAAAATGAAACGAAGCCACAAGGTTTATGAAAAAGATGTCGTCAATCTGATAAATGCTTTCCAACTTTTAATTATAATATTTGTATTAGTATTGACTACTTATCTATAATATGGAAAATAAAATAGCATTCGTAATCGGAACCAAAGCAGAACTTATTAAATGCATGCCTCTCATGTTAGAATTAAAAAGAGAAAGTCAAGATTATTGGTTTATTCATACGGGACAGCATCCGCTTAAAAATGCATGTGAAGCTTTTGGTATAAAAAATTCTGACTTTGTACTAAGTAAGGAACCAGAAAAAAGTACCAAATTCTGGTCCAAGATAAATCATAATTCATTTTTTTGGCTTATTGGGACAATCTTTAGGGTAAGGAAAAAGATTAGGGAATTAAAACCAAAATATGTTATATATCATGGTGATACGATGAGCAGTGCCACAGCTGCTATTGCATCAAGCAAATTATCAAACTGGCAAAAGTCATGGAAAAATGTTCACTTAGAGGCAGGATTAAGATCCGGTTCTCTAAAAGAACCATTCCCAGAAGAGATTTCAAGAAAGATTTGCGACAAGTTTTCAGATATTCTCCTCGCAGTATCTGATTTTTCTGCTGACAATCTAATAAAAGAAAGAAAGAAAGGACAGATAATAAAAGTTGGTAATACTATAATTGATGCAGCTCAAATAACATATAATAAAGCAAAAACAAAATACAAAACGCGTCCAGAGGAATATGCATTAATGAATATACACAGGCATGAAAATCTTGTTAATAAAAAGAGAATGCAGAGAATCATTGATATATTAAAACTTGTAAAAACACAAGTTATATGGCCCCTTCACGAGAATACGAGACAATATCTTGAAAGATACGGATTAATGAAAGAAATTGAAAACATGAAAAATATTGAAATAACCCCTTTAGTTGATTATTTTGAATTTATTTTCCTAATAGCAAATTGCAAGTATCTTATCACAGATGGCGGAAGCATACAGGAAGAAAGTTTAATTTTCAAAAAACCCTGTCTAATCCTTAGAGAAAAAACAGAAAGGCAAGAAGGATTGAAAACCAATATAAATTTTCTTATAAAATTTGATATAGATATTAATTATATAAAAAATTTAATAACAAATATAGAAGAAAATAAAATAGAATTAAAAGATTTCAAGAATCCTTACGGGGAATTTGGTGTAAGTAAAAAAATTTTTGGGATATTAAATGAATAGAATATCTTACCCCAATTTTCTAAGATGGAAAGATAAGATAAAGCCGGAAGATTTTTTGCTGGATATCGGATGCTGGTCCGGTGATAACATTCTTGGATTATACAATAGGTGCCATGTTTTCGGAATGGATATAGACAAAGAAAAAATAAAAAAAGCAAATTTAATAATAAAAGACAGAATAAAATTAGGAGATGTAACAAAAAATATCCCATTCAAAAAAAAGTTTGATTATATATTATTATTAGAAGTAATAGAACATGTAAATGATGATGAAAAAGCATTAAAGAATATAAGTCATAGTTTAAAAAAAGATGGCAGATTGATATTATCCACTCCCCACAGCATCAGGTACTTTGAATTCTGGGATCCTGCATGGATTAGATGGAAAATAAGAATTGGGCCTATTCATAGGCATTATTCTATTAAAAAAATAGAAAAAAAGATGCTAATAAATAATCTGAAAATTGAAGATTATGCAATCGGGTGGGGACCAGATTTCATATGGAAAAGGTGGATAAATATTTTTTTAAAATATGTTTTAAAGATAAATAAAAGTTTAGGAATAAAAAATCAGGATGGCTTTTTTGATTTGTGCATCATTGCGAGGAAAATAAAATGAATCCTATAAAAGTCTATCTTCAATATCCTTGGAAATTTCCAGATTCTCCATATTACAAATATCTTATTAAAAATCCTCCTGAAGGAATTGAATATTTTAATATTGAAAAACAAAGGGGGGTTATAACAAATAAAAAATTTTTTTGGATTTCAAATTTTTTAAAGAAAAATATTAGAAAATTCGCAAATTTTTTCAAGTTCTCGATACCAAACGCACATTTATCACCTGAAGGAGATTATGATTTAATTCATTGCGCACATTGTCTCTCAAAAAACAGCAAACCTTGGGTAGCTGATTTTGAAGGAGTGTGGCAGATGTATGTAGGTGAAAAGACAAAAAGGGCAAAAGAAGAAGTAAGAAGAATATTAGAAAATCCAAATTGCAGAAAGATATTGCCGTGGACAGAGTGGACAAGGAGAGAAATAATAAAAGAATTTCCTGAGATTGGAGACAAGGTCGAAGTTGTTTATCCTGCCATCCCCCTAAGATGGAGGAAGAAAAAAGAAAATAATATTAATCTTATATTTTCTGGTAGATATTTTTATTGGAAGGGGGGTTTGCATGCGTTAGAAGCTATTGATAGGCTTACAAAGAAATATTCTAATGTATGGGGGATAATTAATTCAGAAGTTCCAGAAAAAGCCAAAATAAAATACCTTGATAATAAAAAGATCATTTTTTATGGATTAATCCCGCAAGAAGAATTATTTGAGTTATATAAAAAGTCTCATATTCTGATCTACCCAGGATACTCTGACAGCTTTGGATTTGCATACCTTGAGGCAATGAGCTTTGGCATTCCCATAATTACAGTAGATGGCTTTGCAAGGGAAGAAATAGTTGAAAATGGGAAAACGGGATTCGTGATTGAAAAACCTGAAATAGAAAAATTTAATAAATTTATAAAGTTGCCGAATCCTGAAATAGAAAAAGAACTTGCTGAGAAAACTTCTAAGTTAATAGAAAATGGAAAATTAAGAAATAAAATGTCAAGAAACTGTGTGGAAATCATTAAAAATGGCAAGTTCTCAGTAGCAGAAAGAAATTCCAAACTAAAAAAATTTTATGAGGAAGCATTAAAATGAAAATCTCTCTTATTTCTACTGTTTTAAATGAACAAGAAAATATAGGGAAATTTGTTGATTCAATTATAAATCAAACAAAAAAACCAGATGAACTTACAATAGTTGATGGAGGTTCTAATGACAATACATTCAAGATATTAAAAAATTATGCAAAAAAATACAAATGGATAAAAATTTTCCAAAAAAAAGATTCTAATATATCCGAGGGAAGAAATATAGCCATTGAAAAAGCCAAAAATGAAATAATAATTGGGGCAGATGCTGGAACAAAATATGAAGAAAATTGGATTGAAGAATTAATCAACGGTTTTAATGGATATGTTGGCTTTGGACAAACACTGCCCTTAATTGAAACCGAATTTCAAAAAATTCTTGCTAAAAAAATGAAACAGAGATTTGGTTCCTCAAGAAATATAATATTTAGAAAAGAAATTTGGAAAAAAGTTGGGGGGTACCCTGAAGATTTAGACATCGCAGAAGATACTGTTTTTAATGAAAGAATAAAAAAAGCTGGATTTAAAATTGCTGTTATTCCAAAAGCAATTGGTTATTGGGAAATGAGGCATAATATAGAAGAGTTAAAAAAACAATTTTATAAATATGGTTATTGGGATGGAATTGCTTATAAAAAATATAGAATTTTGCCAATAAATCATAAAATAGCAGTATTGGGCTTAACTTTATTATTCCCTCTTTATCCCTTATTTTTATTTTTATCAAAATTCTCATTATCAACTAAAATAGTTTTCGTAAGAAGATTTGCTTACCTAAATGGATTTTGGACAGGATTAACAAAAGATAATATTTAATCATATAAAAATTTATAAATTAAAATTTTAGCTTAAATCTAATATGATAGAGATAAAAAACTGCAGAACTTGTAAGTCTGATAAATTGTCCTCTGTTCTATCATTAGGGAATCAATATGTTACAAATTTTGTTGAATCAGAAAAAGAACAAGAAAAAATTACAAGAATTCCACTTGAGTTAGTTCTATGTGGCGATTGTAAAGTATTACAACTAAGGCATAATGCTCCTCCAGAGGCAATGTGGAACGAACAATATTGGTACAAATCGGCTATTAGCTCTACAATAATAAGAGATTTAAAGGATATTGTTGATAAATCTCGCACCATAAAAAGTTTAGAAAATGGAGATTTAGTTGTAGATATAGGATGCAATGATGGAACTTTGCTCGAATTTTATAAAGGTTCGGGCATTGATGTAGCTGGATTTGAACCCTCAGGAAATGTTGCCAGGGAAGCCGCTTCTAAAGGGATTAGAGTTGTAAATGATTTTTTCAGTGCTAAAGCTTATCAAGAAACTCTTGGAGATAAAAAAGCAAAAGTAATTACAGCAATCTCTATGTTTTATGATCTTGAAGATCCTAATAAATTTTTAGCTGACATTGTATCTACTTTAGATGAAAATGGATTACTTGTAATACAACAAAATTATCTCGGGACAATGCTTGCAAATAACGCTTTTGATAATATTTGCCATGAACATAGAGAATATTATTCTTTAATAGCATTAGAAAGATTACTTCAACAGCATGGATTGGAGATATTCGATGTAGAGCAAAATGATATAAATGGAGGTAGCATAAGAACATATATTAAATTCAGGGATAATAAAGGATTGATTGGACTTCAAGGTTCTGAAGGAAGATTACAAGAAATTCATGAGAGAGAGGCTAATGAAGGTTTAGACACATTAATGCCTTATCAGGAATTTGCAACAAGAATACAAAAAATAAAAGAACAATTAAGAGCATTTTTAATTGATGCAAAAAGTAAAGGAAAAAGAGTTGCTATCTATGGCGCATCCACAAGAGGTAATGTTGCTCTCCAATATTTTGAACTTACTCCCAATTGGGTAGATTTTGCAACAGATATGAACCCAGATAAATGGGGAAAAATGACTGTGGGTTCCTTAATTCCTATAATACCCCCAAAAAAAATGAGAGAAAGACATCCAGATTATTTATTAGTAAATACATGGCACTTTTTTGATGAAATAAGAGCGCAAGAAAGGGATTATTATAATTCTGGTGGGAGATTTATAACTGCCCTCCCTCAATTCAGAGTTATATAATTTCAATGTTTCCAATATTCTATGGTTCTTTGCAAACCCTCCTCTAAAGAAACAGATGGTTCCCAACCTAAAATTCTTCTAGCCTTGGAAGTATCCAATACCAAATAAGGCTGATCAGAACTAAGAGGCCGCTTTGGATATCCGGGAGGATACTGACCAAAATGGATTCTACTCTCTGGAAAATCTAATAAATCAGCGATTTTCCCTGCCCATTCTTTATTAGTGTATCCCTTATTCCCGCCAATATTGAATACATTTCCTTTTGCATCGGGACTGTCCATTACAAGCAAATAAGATTTAACATGATCATCTACATACATATAATCTCTTACAGAATCCGGTGCGCCTATGTAAATATCTTTATTTGCAAGCATCTCTGAAATTAAATATTCTGTAAAAAATCCTTTGTCATATTTTCTTCCAAAAGTATTTGAATTTCTCAATATCACAGTATTAAAACCATAAACTTTACTTAACATTCTAAGGTACATATCCATAGCAGCCTTACTTACTGCGTAAGGACTTGATGGTTCTAATCTTAAATCTTCAGTAAATGGTTCGCTCTCCTCTTGAATTCCATAGACTTCTGCAGTTGATGCGGATATTAATCTTACTTTATCGGGCCCATAAATATCCCTTAATGATTCTGCAATATTAATTGTACCCAAATAATTAGAATTCTGTACTTCAAGAGGGTGTTCAAAACTTAGCCTTACGGGAGATAAAGCTGCTAAATTAAATACTACTTCGGGCTCAATTCTTCTTAGAGATTCTCTTACTGAAGAATAATCTCTTATATCACAAGTTGTTAAATATAATCTATTTCTTATATTTTCAATTGCTTTAAAATCTCTACTAATAACAGGCTGCACAAAACCAAAAACTTCATGCCCATTTTCTAAAAGTTTTCTAGCTAGATTACTGCCTATGAAACCTGTTATTCCTGTAACCAATGTCTTCATGATTTTTATTAAATTATAGCCTTTATAAAATTTATTGTCAAAAATTTCATATAAATTTTTAAATACATTTTACAAATTAAGAGAAATGATATTAGAAAATGCAGTAATAATTGCTGGAGGAAAGGGGGCTAGATTAGAAGAGAAAACAGAATCCCTTCCAAAACCAATGGTTCCTGTTGGGGGGATACCTTTAATTGAAAGAGTAATTCGTTGGCTTGGGAAAAATGGAGTTAAAAGAGTTTATATTAGTGTCGCATATAAAAAAGAAAAAATAACTGATTACCTCAAGGATGGTAAAGAATTTGGGATAGATGTTCGTTACACTTATCATGATGCTGAAGGAGGTACAGAAGATGCTTTCAGGGCAGCATTAGAACAGGCAAATATCCCGAGTGATAATTTTTACGCTATGAACAGCGACCAAATAACTGATTTGCAGTTAGATGGTCTAACAAATTCTCATTTGATGTCTGGAACAATTGCAACAATTGTTACAGTAAAATTAAGAACAAATTTTGGTATTATTGAAATAGATAATGAAAATAGGATAACTAGATTTCAAGAAAAAGATACTATCCCAGATGTTTTAATAAATTCGGGGATTTATGTTTTTAATCAAGGAATAAGAGGCTATCTCAATGAGGGTAATATTGAAGAAAATGCTTTCAGAAGATTAGTTAAAGACGGTAAAATACGCTCATTTTATTACGATGGTGTGTGGTTAACTATAAATGATAAAAAAGAATTAAGAAAAGCTGAAGATTATCTTTCAAGATATAATTCTGTAATGGCCAACCGAAGCAGTGTTAAACTTTAAAGATTCATAGAGATTCCTATATTTATCTCCCATAATTTTGAAATTATTTTCTTTAACAAATCTTTTTGCTTCTTGCCCCATAGATTTTAAATTTTTCATGCTTTGTTTTATAATTAAAGGATATTCTTTTTCACCGTCGGCAATATTTATACATCCATATTTTTTCAATATTTCTTTAAAATAATCTGAATTGCATCCTACGACAGGTTTGCAAAATTCCATAGCATTAATAAAAATCGCGCTCGTGGTCATATTTTTATAAGGTAATAAAACTATATCTGCAGCAGAAAAATATGAAGACCATAGAGGATTATTTGCATTTAAGTTTTCTTTAATATCAAATCTCACAATATTTTGGAATTTATTCTTTTTTACTATATCTCTAAGATACAAGATATATCCCTCTTCTGGTGTTGAATTTCTATCCGCTGCGAGAATTATGGTTTTTCCTATTTTGTCAGCTTGCTTTAGGATAATATCAAATCCTTTTAGGGGGGCGATATTACCAATCATTAAATATAAATTTCCTTTAATTCCTAATTTTTTCTTCTCGATATTCTTATTTAAATGAACTAGATTATCCCTTAAACCCTGCGGGATTATGACTAATTTTTTCTTTGATATATGGTAGTCTTCAGATAATTTATCAGACAATAATTCAGTATGGACTATTATATAATCTGAAAAATGCGAGATTATCTTATTGTCTAAAGGATACAGTAAATTTCTTTTTATCCAAGTCCACCACTTTATATCTGGAAAAAGTTTTTCTTTTTTTGATAAAACAGTATGCATTGTAATGACTATCTTTTTTCCGGTCAAAATTTTCACAAGAAAGATAAACGGAATAAATTTTATTCCTGTAAATTTCCCAAAAAGATTATATTCGTGTTGTATATGAATTATATCAAATTTTTTTAATTTGGGTATCAGATCTATCATTGATATCAGAGAGCCTTTATTATAAAATAATTGAGTTATATCCATTCTAGATTCTCTAAGTCCGTCTGACAAATCTTTAGTATAATTGGCTATTCCTTTCCCTTTTTCTGTTCTTACATCTGCAGTAACCATAGCAATTTTCATAAAAGCCGAAAAGAGTTAACCTTTATAAATTATATTGAAAACATAAACTAATGAAAATTCAAATATTTAAAGTTATGAAAGATTATTTTAAAACAGCTCGAATTTTATTTTTTGAAGTCAAAAATCCTTATGATAGAATTATATTGATTTTATATTATCTAAAAACACCAATACGTTTTATTAATTATCTGCGGGGCAGCAAAAATAATGCAAAATTGTATAGAGGAATTATTATACAAAATGAATATGGAACTTTCCATACTGCAAATGATTTTTATTCTATAATAGGATTCAGTTCTAATAGCGAAGAGGTACTCAGAAAAAGACTGATTTTGGATGAAGGTATTGCGATAGACGTTGGAGCTAATGGGGGGATGTACTCAATTCCCCTTGGAAAAAGGCTATTGAACAAAGGTCAGGTGATAGCTATTGAACCAGAGGAAGAAAATTTTAATTTATTAAAAGAGAATATAAAAATCAATGGTTTAACAAATATAATTCCAATAAAAAAAGCGTGCTTTTCAAAATCGGGATCTATCGAATTTTATTTGGATGAAATTGGAACGGGGGGAAATTCAACTATTAAAAAGAGAAGCAAATCCATAAAAGTAGATGCTGAAACCTTAGATAAAATTATCAAAGATTTAAAATTAAATCGCATTGATTTAATAAAAATTGATGTTGAGGGGGCAGAGGCAGAGGTATTAAAGGGTGCAATTAAAACCCTTAAAAAATTTCATCCTAAAATTATTTTTGAAGCATGGAATGAAGATTTTCTGGAGCATATAAAAGAAATTATATTACCTCTAAGATACAAAATTGAAAAGATTACAAATGAAAATTATATTGCCGTATAATTAATCAGAATATTTTATAAGAAAATGTATAAAAGCTTATAAATTAAAATTTTTTGTACAAAGCATAAAAATCTAGAATTAGAATGGATCAAATAAATATAGAGAAATGTATCAAAGGCAAGAAAATTTTAATAACGGGAGGAACAGGCAGCCTCGGAAATGATTTAATAGAACATATTGCTAAATACGATCCCAAGAAGATTATAATTTATTCTAGGGATGAAAATAAGCAATATCATATGCAAAATAAGTATAAATATCCGTTCTTAGAATTTGAATTGGGGGATATTAGAGATCTCTCAAGATTGACTGAAGCTACAAGGGATATTGATATTATAATTCATGCTGCCGCCCTAAAACATGTGCCTCCTGCAGAAAAGAATCCTATGGAATTTGTTAAGACAAATGTACTTGGTGCTAGGAATGTTGTAAAAGCAGCACTTGTAAATAAGGTATCAATAGTCATTGAAATAGGAACCGATAAATCGGTAAAACCGATTAATACTTATGGCATAACAAAGGCGCTACAAGAAAAAATTATAATTTCAGCAAATAATAATCAACAAGTGACAAAATTTATGGGGGTAAGGTATGGGAATGTAATTGGAAGCAGAGGGAGCGTAATTCCTTTTTTTATAGAAAAAGCAAAAATGGGAGAAGTATTGCCTATAACAATTCCGACTATGACCAGATTTCTTCTTTCATTGAATGATGCAATTGACTTGATATTTTATGCAATTTCGGAAGGTAGGGGGGGGGAGATATTTGTTAAAAAAATTCCTGCAGCAAATATAGTGGATATTGCAAAATCTGTTGGGGAAGCTATAAGCGGAAATAAAGATTATCCAATTGAAATTGTAGGAATAAGGCCCGGAGAGAAAATACATGAACTATTAGTATCTGAAGAAGAAATGGGCAGGGTTATTGAATTAGAAGATAAATATATTATTTATGAACATGGAAAAAACAAAGAATCAAAAATCATAAATAAAAATATTTTTGAATATGGCTCAAATAATACCAATCAACTAAATAGGCAACAAATAATAGAAATGTTAAAATCTACTGGCTGGGTTAAATGAAGATCTTAATTTTAGGGATAATGGGGATGCTTGGATACCAGGTTTATATAAAATTTAAAAAATCTAAAATATTTTCATCTGTGAGGGGGACTATTCGACAAAGCAAGGAGTCAATTAAAAAATATTATTTTTTTGATGTAAATGATATTTATGATAATATTGATTTTGATTCTGATGGATTTGAACGGCTTTATAATATCATTAATGAATATAAACCGGATGTTGTAATTAATTGTATAGTTATCAAAAAAAGTGATAATAAAAAAGAATTTCTTTTAATAAATTCGTTTCTTCCCCATTTTATTGCAAGAATAATTTCTAAAAAATCTAAATTAATACAGATAAGTACGGATGGAATATTTTCTGGAAATAAGGGAGATTATTCTGAAACAGATAAACCAGACCCTATAGGCATATATGCTGAGTCTAAACTATTCGGAGAAGTTGCCTATGGAAATAATCTTACAATAAGGGCTTCTATTTTTGGGCACGAGATATCTGACAAAAAATCGGGTCTTGTTGAGTGGTTTCTTAATAATACAAATCGGGAGGTAAAAGGGTTTTCTAATTATTATTTTTCAGGAATTTCTACTAATTTTCTTTCAAAAATATTGATAGACTTAATTAAATTAAATGTATCTGGAATCATAAATATTTGCTCAGATAAAATTAGCAAATATGAATTTTTGACTGTATTAAATGATATCTACTCATACAAAAAGGATATAGTTAAATCTTATAATGAAAAGACTGATAGAAGCTTAAATCCAACTAAGATGATAGAAAGATTAAAGATAAATCCTCCTAATATTAAAGATATGATAAGTAAAATGAAGGAGGAGTTATATGAGTGCAAGAGATTCATGTAGGTTGTGTGATAATCACAATCTAAAACTTATCCTTGATTTAGGCCAAATGCCCCTTGCAGGGGGTTTTATAAAAAAAGAAGATATTTCTAAAGAAAAAAAATTTGCTTTGCAACTCTTTTTTTGCGAAGAATGTGGACTTGTCCAGGTTGGTGAAATAATACCTCAAGAGATCCTTTTCAAAGATTATAGATATACTTCTTCAACTACAAAAACCTTGAGTGATCATTTTAGAGATTATGCCAAAGAAATCTCCGAAGAGTTTTTAAATAAGAATTCTTTTGTTGTTGAAATTGGTTCCAATGATGGAGTTCTACTTGATCCGCTAAGGAGTTTAGGAATTAATGCAATAGGCGTTGAACCTGCTTCAAATATAGCATCAATAGCAATTTCAAAGGGACTTAGTGTTTTAAATAATTTCTTTAATATTGAAACTGCAAAAGAGATTGTCAAAAAATATGGAAGGGCCGATGCAATTCTGGCAAATAATGTCCTTGCCCATATAGATAATATGAACGAGATTATAAGGGGGGTTAAAATACTTCTTAATGAAAAAGGGGTTTTAATTTTTGAAGTCCAATATTTTCTGGAACTTGTTAAAAGTCTCCAATATGATTTTATATATCATGAACATATGTCTTACTATACTATAAAACCTCTTCTCAAATTCTTCAAAAAACATGGTATGAAGATATTTGATATAAAAAATATTCCAATTCATGGAGGCTCAATAAGGGTATATATCACAAGAGAATCTAATAATTTATATCCTCTATCAAATTCTGTAGAAGAATTTTTAGAGAAAGAATATAAAATGGGAATTCATACATTTGCTGGTCTCTCAGATTTTTCTCAGAAAGTTATGGAACATAGAAATAAACTTTATGAGACTTTAATAAAACTGAAATCTGAAGGAAAAACAATTAGTGGATATGGAGCATCGGGTCGATCTGTTATACTCACTAATTATTGTAATATAGGAAAAAATATCTTTGAATATATTGTTGACTCATCTCCAGAGAGATATGGAAGATTAATGCCGGGGACACATGTTGATATAATGGAAGCGGAACATTTTAGAAATAATAAAACTGATGTAATGGTCCTGTTAGCATGGACATATAAAGATGAAATACTCAAAAAGGAAAGATGGTTTTGGGAAAGGGGGGGTTGTATTATTATCCCTTTTCCTGAAGTAATTAGTCTTACAAAGGAAGATATTCATGTCTAAAGAAGTTAGTTTAATTGTTTTAAATTATAATGGCAAATCTATTTTAGAAAAATATTTGCCCTCTATTATAAAAGCAGCGCAACATAATAACAAAAAAAATGAAATTATCTTAGTTGATAATAATTCCAAAGATGATAGTATACAATATGTTAAAGAAAACTTCCCAATTGTAAAAATACTAGCATTAAAAAAAAATAAAGTATGTGCAGGCTTTAATGAAGGTGTAAAATTAGCAAAAAATGATATTGTAATCTTACTAAATAATGATATGGAAGCTAAAGAAGATTTTATAGATTATCTTATTCCGCATTTTGAAGATAAGAATGTTTTTGCTGTCGCACCTTTTTGCGATTGGAAAAAGGGGGGGATAGGCCCAACTTATCCTATAAGCGAATTTATTTTTGGCTTTTTTAGAACTGTTGGATCAACAGATTACGGAAATCCCAATATTAAAGTAAAAGATTCTATTAGAGTTTTGGGGACGGGATCGGGAGCGTTTGATAGAAAAAAGTATTTAGAATTGGGGGGATTTGATGAAATATATCTGCCAGCTTATTTTGAAGATATTGCATTAGGTTATAAGGCAAGAAAAAGAGGGTGGGAAGTTTTATTTGAACCAAAGAGTATGATGCATCATGAAGAACATGCAACAATCAATGATATATTTAAAAGACAAAAACGTTCATGGATGCAGAATAAAAATCGTTTTATCTTCATTTGGATATATGTTACAGAGCCTAAATTATTTTTTAGTCATATAATAACCTTGCCTTTTGTATTAATTTTAGGAACTATAACAAGAGGCCCTATTTTCCTTTTCTCTTTTTTTAGTGCATTAAAATTACTTCCGGAAATAATAAAAAGGCGAAAAGATGAAAAAAGCGAAGCAAAAATTAGTGATAGTGAAGTTTGCAAGATAACTAACACTAAGATAACTTATTTTAATATGAAATTAATAAAAGACAGATTATTTAAACTTTTTAAGAGAGTTAATAGCAGAAAATTATTTTATTTTTCTCCAAATCATCATTCCGATAAGATACAATAAATTACTTGCAATCATAGATATAATAGCGCCATATGTTGCTGTAAGCTGCCCGAATCTAAGAAGATATGTTATTAAAAAATAATTTAAGCCAATATTAATCAGCGTTGATATTACTAATAATATTGCTAAAAACTGCGGTTTTCCTTTTGATATAAAATAAACACTATAAACTCCGACTGAAGGTAATATCAAAAGCGTAACAGAGAATAATCTTAACATACCTACAGATAAGGAATATGCGGGACCATAAATAATCCAAATAACAGGATAAGCAAGAGATAAAATGCCTATGAATGCGAAAAAACTTATTAGCATTGTAAGTCTTATTGATTTTCCCATTCCTTTTTCAAGTTGTTCTTTTTTTAATCTGCTAAAAGTCGGCAACAAAACTGTACTAAATCCTATAATGGTTGACAAAGAACCAACTAAGTTAAATGCTGCCGAATAGTATCCTACGAATTCTGCGTTTACAAACCGTCCTAAGATAACTTTATCTATATAACCGAAAAATATTCCAGATAGAACAAGTGTCGAAGCGGATAAAAAGAATTTAATTGTTTCTTTTTTTTGTTCGCTATTCAATTTTGATTTTTCTTTTGATAGGGGATTGACTTTTCTATATGAAAAAAATCTTAGGAATAGTGCAGCAATTAAATAAGACATACTAAAAGCAATAAAAATATAAAACAAGACATTTTCATTTAATAGAAAATATTTTAATGAAATGATTGCTGCAAGTGAAATTAATATAACTCGGGATATTTCAAAAATAATTTCAGTATAAAAAATTCCCCTAAAATAATTGAATGCTTGCAAAGCTGACTGAAAAAAACTTACTATGCCCGAAAATATAATATAAAAAGAGCCTGCAATTAAAGCAAGAAAAATTGGTTTCTGAAAATAATTATTTGCTATAAATTTTGCAGATGCTACTAAGACTATAGCAGATATAAAAACAAGCAGAAATTTTATCTTCCCAAGATAATACAAATATGATTTTGCTTCTTTCTCATTATTCCTTCCAAGATAATGGGAAACAAATCGAATTAAAGTTTGCCCTACGCCCAATTCGGAGAGGGTTGCAAAAATTATTATGGTAGATAAAGCAAGGTTATATAGCCCAAAAAGTTCTGGCATTAAAATTCTCGCAAGAATTATTGTTAATACTAAAGAACCAATTCTTTGTGTTATTTGCGTTGAAAATTGAAAAATAGAATTCTTTATTATTTGCCCCGTATTTCCTGAAAAATCTCTATTTTTTATTCTATTCCAGATATCTTTTATTTCGTCTTTTTGTGAAGAGATATTATTTTTTGCAAAAAGGTTCATATCAGGATAGAGTTTTTTGTGTTTTTATTAATTGTGAAGTCTAATCTTTTTCAATCTTATTTATTATATCAACAAATGCGGGTCGTGTGATTAAAAT
>CAYXOE010000001.1:20199-44682 GCA_964466855.1 Candidatus Woesearchaeota archaeon | reverse complement strand
TCAACAACGGCAGAACCAAAAGTTATTACGTCAAATTCACCCATTTTTCCTCTTTGCATTAAAAGTTTAACAAAATTAAAAAGCTTTGCTATTCTTATTGCAATCCGAGAGCTATCAAACCGGGAAGTTTCCTGCCGGCAAGATATTGAAGCAATGCGCCTCCTGATAAACTGATATATCCAAATTTTTTAAGGGGAATCCTTGATTTTGCGACAGCATCTCTTAACTGTCCGCCGCCAAGAATTGAAAATCCCTTGTTCTCGGAAATCGCTTCAAGCAACGCTTTTGTTCCATTAAAAAATTTGTTGTCAGAGTAAAACCCGGCAGGCCCCTTCATATAAATTGATTTGGCTTTTTTTATTTCATCCGCAAAAATTTTCTGCGTCTTTTTTCCGATATCAAAAATTTCATATTTGCTTGGAAACTGTTCAAGCAACAGTTCTTTTCTTTTCCTGTCAGCTTTGACAGCAAAATCAACAGGAGTCTTGATTAAATTTTTCATTGTTTTCAATTTTATTTTCAATTTTTTTAAGGATGAACCATAATCAGATATGTTTTTCTTGAGAAAATAATTCTGGGCTCCGAAATTAAATCCCTTTGCAACAAGGCACATTTGCCCGAACAAACCGCATGCAAGAACTTTATTGCTTTTCATCAGCATTATGTTATCATCTGGTTTCGCGCCCGCCAGAATAAACAGGCAATTTTTCAGGTTAATTTTTTTCAACGCATTAATCTCTTTTTCAAGCAGGGGGCCGGCAAAACTTTTCATATATCGGGGAAATGAGACAACAGATGCTTGCGCCCGATGAGAAACCGAAAAAGCATCATTGACATAGATATCACACCATCTGGACAGCTTTTCAACGAATAAATTTTTTCCGGTCGAGAATTCATCTTTTAGCTGTCTTATATTTTCAAGCAAAATAGCATCGCCATCTCTCAAATTTTCAATTTCTTTTTCAGCTCTTCTCCCGATAATATCAGGCACAAACTTTATTTTTACAAATTTATTGAGAAATTTTGCATGTGGCTTCAGTGAAGTGAAATCTTTTTCATGGGGGCGGCCTTGGTGCGCGATGACAACAATCTTTGCCTTTTTGTTTTTCAGCAGTTTAATAACTTGGGCACTTTCCTTTATTCTCTCAGACATCAAAACTTTTCCATTGACAACATCAGAATTTAAATCCTCCCGCAATAAAATTATCTTCCCCGCTATTTTTTCATTTAATATGGAATGCATAGAATCATCCTAATTTTTTAACAAGCTCTGCCAGGCGATAAGCATAACCGTATTCATTGTCATACCATGCAAAGACTTTAACAAGATTTCCCATAGCCATCGTAAGCAGTCCATCAACAACCGATGAATATTTTGTCCCCAAAACATCAGTCGAAACAATTTCCTCTTCGGTATATTGCAGAATACCCTTCATTTTTCCGGACGCTGCTTTTTTGAATGCATTATTAACCTGCTCTGCGATAACATCCTTTTTCAGTTCAGCGACAAAATCAACAATGCTTCCGCTAGCGACAGGAATTCTCAAAGCAACTCCATCCATTTTTCCTTTCAGGCTTGGAATTGTTTCAGCAACAGCAGAAGTCGCCCCGGATGTTGTCGGGACAATATTGATTGCAGCAGCCCTCCCTCTTCTTAATTTTTTGTGGGGTGCATCAACTAAATCCTGGTCCGAAGTGTAAGCATGTGCTGTTGTCATGAATCCCTTAATTATCCCAAACTCATTGTCAAGGACTTTTGCAACAGGTGCCAACCCATTAGTTGTGCAGCTCCCCATAGATATAATTTTATCGCTGCTCTTCAAAGAGGAATCATTAACACCGACGACAATCGTGATATCAGGGTCTTTTGCCGGCGCAGAAATCACAACTCTTTTTGCGCCTGCCTGCAAGTGTTTGCTTGCACTTTCTCTGTCTGTAAAAAATCCCGTTGACTCAACAACAACATCAATACCCAATTTTTTCCAGGGGAGATTTGCAGGGTCTTTTTCTGCAAAAATTAAAATTTTTTTATTTCCAATTTTTATAAAATCTTTTCCGGCTTCAATTTCTTTTTCATATTTTCCGTAAACAGAATCGTATTTTATCAAATATGCAAGAGTCTTGGGGTCTGTTAAATCATTTATTGCAACAAAATTTATTCCTTCTTCTAATCCGCTTTTCAGAACAAGCCGCCCAATTCTCCCCAGCCCATTAATTGCTACTCTCATTTTCCTTTTTTAATAAAATTTACCCGATATTATAAACTTTACTCAATCCATACTTTGCTTCAAGTCGTTTGTATTCTGGCGATGAAAAGCTGTCAGCAGTGCCTCTGCTTCTTATGCCCTCCAGGGTTTTTGCGTCATCATATTCATACAATCCTCCCGGCAAAGAAATTCCTCTCGAAATAAAAATTATTTCGGGCGAAGGACTGAGGGTTACCCCTCCAACAAAAACTATTGAATTGTCAGAAATAATTGAGGGTCCGGTTGTTTCAACAAAGCAGTAACCGGTTCCTTCAACACTATATTCGACAGGACATTTAATTCCAAGGGATTCATGATTTTCTTTGGGGTAATAAAATAGTACAACGCCATAACCGAGATTTTTTAAGATGAGTGCGAGCAATTCTGATTTCTCGCCGCATAAACCTTGATTATCATAAAGTACTTGATAAGGATATCTTGAATAATTAACCTGCTTTCCCCCAAACGTCACTGTTTTCCCGGAAGGCCCCCATGGAATGTTCTGAATCAAGCTTATTGCAATCCTTGCCTGATCAACTTTGTCATGAGGAGCAAGATTTTCAATTTCTTTTATCAGTGGCATAAGCAGGGCTTCTTGATTTGGCTCATCGATTCTCATTAATTTGAAATCAGCGCGAAGCGGCTGCTGCCCGCCGGAATAAGTCATTGATTCAGGCAATGTTGAGAGATAAGTGTCAAGTCCATTGTACAAAGAAAAATTAATGTTTCCGTTGTTGCCATCGAGAACATAAGTGAAATTAAATGATTTTAATCCTGATTGATATTTTGAAATGCAATTCAATCCTTGTGCGATCATTACGCTGGGACATCCGCAGGATAAAACATTTTCGGTCAATATTCCTTTATAACAATAATATGGCTTATCAAGAGAGCAGCTGTTGTAAAAACTATCATCACCGCATGTTGAAACGCCAAGTGCCGGTGTTGAATTTGAATTTGGAAAAAAAGCAATCAATAAAACAGCTCCGACAGCTATAAATGTCATGAATAAATATAAGATTAACTTCAAATTTTTATTTGATGAAGCCGCCCCTCTTTTTTGCCAGTCAATCATTTAAGAAACAAGCAAAATAATTATAAAAATCTATCATTCAAGATAAATTGCGGATTTTCCCGGCTTTGCTTTTTTTGATTTTTCTTGGGGATCATATTTGTTTTTATCATTAACAGAATAAACTTTAACCTTCAGATTTGTCTTTTTCTCAAGAAAATCAACATTACCTTCAATGAATTTGGTTTCATTTGGAATTGCATAAATATACGCTGTTTTAACAGACATATTTATTAATTTAATAACAGAATTAATATCCTCTGCAAGTTTCTCAATTGCTTTTTCTTCTCTCTCGATATTTTCATTAATCTTGCTTTCATCAAACTGCGGCCATTTGGCAAGCGAAATAAAATCCTTGTTTCCCAACTTGCTCCAAATTTCTTCTGCAATGTGGGGGCAGAAAGGGGAAATCAATTTGAGAAAAACTTCAGCATCTCTTTTCGATATTTCTTTCTCAGAAGCTAAAAAATCAAAAAGAATTTTTATTTTTATTACAGCAAGATTGTATTTAAAATTCTCTATATCCAAGGTAATTTCTTTTATTGCTTTGTTTATCTTGCTTTCAGTCTTTGGAGAAGATTTTCTAATTTTTGCACTGCTAAAAAATTCAAATATCTTTTTTACGCTTTTGTGCATGCTTTCAATTCCTGCATTATTCCATGAATAATCACTCTCTGGGCTGGCAATTGATACAAGAAAAATCCTGAGAGTATCTGCGCTGTATTTGTCAACCATGGTCAAGGGATCAACAACATTTCCCCGCGATTTTGACATGACAAATCCGTCTTCTCCGTGAACCATCCCTTGATTAAATAAATTATAAGTTGGCTCATCCAGATTAATCAATCCCAAATCTCTCAAAAATTTTGTGTAAAATCTGAAGTAAATCAAATGCATGACAGCATGCTCCGCGCCGCCAATGTATTTATCTATTGGATTCCAATATTCAACTTTATTTGTATCAAAAATTTTCTTATTGTTGGACGGGTCGCAAAATCTTAAAAAATACCACGATGAATTGACAAAAGTATCCATAGTATCTGTTTCTCTTTTCGCCTTTCCATTGCATCTTGGGCATCGGGTATCAACAAAAGGCTTGTAGTCTGCCAATGGATTTCTTTCATTTGTAAAATGAATATTGTCAGGCAATATTACAGGCAAATCTTTTTCAGGGACGGAAACTATCCCGCAATTATCGCAATAAATAATCGGAATAGGTGTTCCCCAAAATCTCTGTCTTGATACAAGCCAATCCCTTAATTTGTAATTTATAACTCTTCTTCCAATATTTTTCTTTTCGAGAATTTTTGTGATTTCATTGATTGCATCGCTGCTGTCCATACCATTAAACTCTTTTGAATTGACTAATTTTCCGCTGCCATCATAAGGCGCTGGAAGTTGCCCGTTTCTTTCATATATTTCAAATTCGTTCGGTTCAATGACAACCTTAATGGGAATATTATATTTTTCTGCAAAAGCGAAATCCCTTTTGTCATGAGCTGGAACAGCCATAATCATTCCAGAGCCATAATCCGCAATTACAAAATTCCCGGCATAAATCGGAATTTTTTCTTTTGTCAAAGGATGTATTGCATAACTTCCCGTAAAAGCTCCTTCTTTTTCAATTTCCGAGAAATCCTTTTCGCTTGTTGATTTAATTGCCTTGATAAATTTCTCAACTTCTTTTTTTTGTTTTGCAGAAACAAGTTCCATAAGCCGGGAATGCTGCGCGCTTATTACCATAAAAGTAATGCCATAAATAGTGTCGGGGCGGGTTGTAAATATTGGCCATTTTTCCCCATTAATTTCAAATAAAATTTCAGCTCCAAAACTTTTTCCAATCCAATTCCTCTGCATTGACTTTATTCTCTCCGGCCAGTTTTCCAGTTTTTTTATCCCCTCGTAAAGTTCATCCGCATAATCTGTGATTCTGAAAAACCATTGGTTCAAATGCCTGATTTCAACCGGCGTGGTTTCATGCCTCCAGCAGCATCCGTGAACAACTTGCTCATTTGCAAGAACTGTTCTGCATTTAGGGCACCAATTAACAGGCGCTTTCTTTTTGTATGCCAAACCTTTCTCAAACATTTTAAGAAAAATCCACTGGTCCCATCTGTAATAATCAGGATGGTGGGCAAACAAGACACGTTTCCAATCATAGCTTAAGCCAAGGGCTTTCTCTTGTTTTATGAAATTGGATATTGCTTCCTCCGTATATTTCTTTGGGTGGGATTTATTTTTTATTGCCGCATTTTCAGCAGGAAGCCCGAAAGAATCAAATCCCATTGGATGAAGAACATTAAATCCCTGCATTCTTTTGAATCGCGCAAGAATGTCTCCGATGACAAAATTAAAAGCATGTCCAACATGAAGCCCTGATGCAGAAGGGTACGGCCACATCTCAAGGCAATAAAATTTTTCGCCTTTTCCCTCTTTCGCCTCAAAAACTTTCTCTTTCTCCCACTTCTTCTGCCATTTCTCCTCAATCTTCTTGAAATCAAGCTCCATTAAAATTTCAGGGATAATAAACTTTTAAATATTCTCCTGTGCTACTCTGTATATGAAAAAAATCTCAGCACATCTTATAGGAGAAATAATATCAACAAATTCTGCAGATGCTTATTCTCTTTTTGACAAGAGCAATTTCGGGGAGAAAAAAGACAACAAGGTAATTTATTCGCCGGTTGAAGCCCTTTTTCTTCATGAAAAAGGAAAAATAGATATTTATTCAAAAAATAAAAAATTATCCCATGAGGAATTAATGAAACGGTTTAAAAAAATCGACAAAAAAATTCATCTGAAATATCCTGTATTCAAAGATTTAAGAGAAAAAGGATATGTTGTTAAGACTGCATTAAAATTCGGCGCAGAGTTCAGGGTTTATGAAAAAGGGAGAAAAATGAATGAAGAGCACTCAAAATGGATTGTTTTCACCGATTATGAATCAAAAACATTTACATGGCAGGAATTCTCAGCGAAAAATCGTGTTGCTCATTCTACAAAAAAGAAACTCCTTCTCGCGATTGTTGATGAAGAAGGCGATATAACTTATTATGAAGTGAATTGGGTTAAACCTTAAACAGATAATCCATCAACACAAATTTTATAATTCTCTTAACATATTCCTTTTTCATGACAGATGCGCTGCAATTAAAAGAGAGAATAATGGCTTTGATTCAATCGCATGGTCCAACACTTCCTGTTTTTATTGCACAGCAGACAGGACTCAGCATAATTTTTGCATCAGCTTTTCTTTCAGAATTGATTGCAGACAAAAGATTGAAAATTTCGCACATGCGCGTTGGAAGTTCGCCTCTTTATTTTATTCCGGGACAGGAGCCTTTGCTGGAGAATTATTCGCAATATCTGAAAAATAAGGAAAAAGATGCCTTTATTATTCTTCGCGAGAAAAAATTTCTTAAGGATAGAGAATTAGAACCTGCAATTAGAGTTGCATTGAGAATGATAAGGGATTTTGCAATAGCTTTCAAGAGAAATGATGAAATATATTGGAGATTTTTCACTGTTCCAGAGGTCGAATTCAGAGAATCTCCAAAAGAAATAATACCAATCATTGAGCCAAAAAAAGAGGTGATAGAACTTCCCCTGCAGGAAAAAGAGATGATATCGGAAAGCCCGCAAAAGAAATCCAAAATCAAAAAAGAGTCTAAGGCTAAAAAAATTAAACCGATTCACAAAGAAAAGAAAAATAATTTCTTTGGAAAAGTAAAAGACTTTCTTTCACAAAGGCAGATTGAAATTCTCGAGATAGAGGAAATTGGAATAAACAAGATTGTTTTCAAAGTAAGAAAAGATGAAGAATACCTGATAATTGCATATAATAAGAAAAAAATATCCGAACAGGATATTATAAATTCCAATAAAAAATCAGAAGAGCTTAGTTTGCCTTATCAAATACTTCTTCTTGGTGAGCCACATAAACGCTTTGATAATTTGGTAAAAGCTGTGAGAAATTTGAAAGACATTGAGAAGATAGAATAACCGCTCGCCTCTTTGAGGCTCGCTTAATACTGGCCCACTTCGTTCGCAAATTTTCTTGAATTAATAATCTACGAAAATTGATGTAAATTATAGTTTAAAAGTTGAAGAAAAATATAACAAAATCCCAAGTTCTTCTTTATTATCACTAATCTATTTGAGCCGAAGGCGAAAGTCCTGCAAAAAGACGGGCGAAGCGAGCATGTTAACAAGATTTAAAAACCAAAATTACAGTTCTTAATCATGGGAAAGATAAAAACAAAATTAGTGAAAAGAACTTCAGAAACACTCATAAAAAAAGAAATTCCATTCAGCGAAAGCTTCGAGCACAACAAAAAAATCCTCGGAAATACTATGCCGAGCAAGAAAATCAGAAATCAGATTGCAGGAATGATAGCACGAATGAAAAAGCAGGAAATTAAGAAAAGGGCTGAATTAAGTATTTAATAAAATAATTCTAAATATGGCTGCACCAAGAATTGAACTTGGGACCCCCGCCTTTCTCATGCTTCGATGCACTTCGTGCCATCCAAGACTCCAAATCTCAGATTTAGGTCAATTCGCATCTTTGCGAAATGCTCATGAGAGCGATGCTCTGCCAACTGAGCTATGCAGCCATTGCATAGCGAATAAATTAGGTTTTATAAAATTAAGGGAAAGTTAAGCGTGAAAACTCGTAGGTTGTCTTGCTGAACTATGCAGCCGCTTAAGTTAAAATTAAAAGTTTATTTAAACTATTTCTTCCTCGTATTAACCTTCTTCCCAAACTTCAAAATATTTTCTCCTTCAATAACTTTTTTCAAACATTCAGCTAAAATCTTTTCCTTTACTCTAATTTGTTCCGCATTATCTCTCAATCTTATCGTTACATCTTTATTTTTCAGGCTGTCTTCATCGATTGTAATGCAAAAAGGCGTTCCCGCCTCGTCATTTCTCGCATATCTTCTTCCAATGCTCCCTGAATTATCATAGATAACATTGAATTCTCTTTTCAAATCATAGTAAATTTTTTCTGCAAATTTCTCATATTCGGGCTGCTTGACAATAGGGAAAATAGCTGCTTTTATCGGCGCTAATTTTGGAGGAATCTTCAAAATAGTGTAATCCTTTTCCTTGCTATAATGATAAGCTTTTGTTAAAATAGCCAAGAAAATTCTCTCGATGCCGAATGTTGGCTCAATGACTTTTGGAATGACTTTGCTTTTGTATTTTTCGTCATAAACGGACATGCTTTGTTTGCTCTCTTTTTCATGGCTTGTCAAATCATATTGTCCTCTGTTCGCAATTCCTGCAACTTCTTTGCTTCCGAAAGGATATTCATAATCAATATCAAAAGTTGCCGATGAGTAATGGCTCAACTCGTCTTTTCTGTGCTCTCTTATTTTTATTTCATTCAGACCAATTGATTTAAACCATAAAATTTGCTCAGCAAGCCAGTAAGCGTGCCATTCTTCCAGCTTTTTTTCATTGAGCAAAGTTTCTATTTCAACTTCTTTTAATTCGTCGCTGCCTTTTACTTGTTCTTCAGCGCTCAGGAATTTGAATTTAAGTTTCAAATGTTTTTCAGCCAACAAATCGCATTTCTTTTCCTCTGGATTTATGAAAAATTCAAATTCGCCGATGTGAAATTCCCTGCTTCTGAACAAAAAATCTCTCGGCGCAATTTCATTTCTGAAACATTTCCCGAGCTGCGCAATTCCAAAGGGCAATTGCATTCGCGATGTTTGCTGAACTAATTTGAAATCCAAGAACATTCCTTGTGCTGTCTCTGGGCGAAGATAAGCAACAACAAAATCGTCTTCGACGGGGCCGACATTTGTTTTTAACATAAGATTCAAATCTTTTGCAGTTGATTTGTCCAACTTTCCTCCGCAAAAAGAGCAGACAGCTTTGTCTAATTCAGACTTGTCAATTTTATTAAATCGCTCGCATTTCATGCATTTAATAGAAACATCTGTGAAACTCGTTAAATGTCCAGAGGCTTTCCATGTCCTCGGCGGTGAAATAATGCTCGCATCTATTCCGACCATATTCTCTTTTTCATGCACGAAAAAATTCCACCATTCTTTTTTTATGTTATTTAGCAATTCAACGCCCAAGGGACCAAAATCCCAAAACCCGGCTAAACCGCCGTAAATCTCACCAGAAGGATAAATAAAACCTTTTCTCTTGCAGAAAGTCGCCAAGTCTTCAATTGAAAATTTTTCTCTGGCTTCAGATTCTTTTACAACCTCTTCGGTCTCTTTTTTTATTTCATATCTCTTTTCCAAAAATTCTTTTGCTTTTCTCTCTGCATCTTTCTTATCTTTTCCTAAATATGCCAATGTCTTTGTCTTTACCTTTCCCTCAACTCTTTTGTTTTCATTAAGATAATAATATTCTTTTCCGTGAATTTTCTTTTTTACTATAAATGCCATATTAATTTTTTAATACAAAGTCTTAGGAACTACAATTTATAAATTTTGATGGAATAATTATTTTATTATTTTCCTTAGGGCGGGTGTCGGGTGTTGGTTAGGGGAAAAGCGAGACCCGAGTTTACTTTAGGAGAGCGGAGACTCGAGGTCAGTTCTTGTTTTATAATGAAAGCGGAGACTCGACGCTTTTCATTTGCAGCGATATAATTTTAGAAGAAAACTAAATGGAAAGCGGAGACCGGGACTCGAACCCGGGAAAATTCGGGCTGCAGCCGAATGCAGTTGCCGCTGTGCCATCTCCGCATGGATAAGCCATTAAATTCAACTATATAAAAATATATTTATCTTCTTCTAACTTTTCTTCTCAAAGTAGCTAATTTTGATTTAGCTTTCTGAAGTTCATAGGAATCCTTTATTGTTAAAGCCAAAAAAGCAAGAATTATCATTGGAATTCCATAAAAAAGAAATAATGTATTAAATGGCAGGAAAGCAAGAAGCGCCGCGGCAGGCAGAGAACCGAGCAAGGCACCAATATTGACAGAAGTTGTAAAAATGCTGTAATATTTGTCTCTTTCCTCTTCCTCGATAATGTCCAGGAAATATGCTTCAGAAGTTGGCTCTATCATTGAAACGCTCACGCTTGCGAGGATTAATAAAGCGCCTACAATATAAATGTTTGAAATGAAAAAGCTGGATATCGCAATAATGCCTAATGTAATGAAACCGATGAAAAATAATTTCTTGAAGCCGCGCTTGTTTGCAATTCTCCCAAAAATGTAATCAAGGAAGATAAGAGGAACGGCAACTCCTGCCAAAAATATTCCCAGCCAGAATTTGCTTATTCCTAAATCGATAATATAAATCGGCATATAAACATAAATAAAAGTCCACCAAAAAGTCACAGCGACTGTCAAGATATAAGTCAATGTTCGCTCCCTGTTTCTGAAAAATTCAACAACGACTCTGAAAATATGATGGTCAATTTCTTTTGTTCTCCTGTTGTCTTTTATATGAAAAAAATTGAAAATGAATACTGACATCAGGATGAAAATTGCAGCCAAAAAGAAAACGCTGCTGAAACCGTAGCGGCTTGCGATGTAACCGGCAATAAACGGTCCTATAAACCAAGCTGAATTAAGAAGCGCGTAAATAACTCCTTCATTTCTTGAGACTTTTGTATCTTCGGTATTATCCCTGACAACCAAACCAACAAGCGTAATTCTCAGGCTTGAAAAAATAGCAATCAAAGCGCCGAGTATAATCACCAAATAAATATTGGAATAAACAGAAAGTAAAAAATAAGACGCCACAAAAAACAGCAGTGATAAAATCAGCATTTTCGCCTTGTTTGTCTTTTCAATGACCGGAATTAGAAGGAGATATGCAAAAACCTCAACGATAGTAAATAAACTTGTTAAAAATCCGACGAGAGCCATATTATTCAAAAAAGAATTCAAATAAACAGACCAAATTGTTGCCGCAATTGCAATTCCTGTTGAAAGGAAAACATAAGTTACCCCTAATTTTGTAATTGGCCGCAAATGCCTGTGTCTGATGTGCATTGACAATAAATGAAAAAAGAATTTTTAATTGTTATTATTCGCTTAAAGTTTAAAAATGATAGATATTTTTCTCTATTAAGCGGAGTTGCCGGAGCGGTCAAACGGGACAGGCTTAGGTCGCCACTTCTTTCTTTAGAAAAGAAAGAATAGGCTTTTGAAGAAAGAAACTAAAAGTGAAGAAACCTGTTAGCTTAGTGCTTGCATAGGTTCGAATCCTATACTCCGCATTTGGATTCGATTGGTCGCAGGATAGAAAACCCGCAGGTGGTTTTCATGTTCGAATCCTATACTCCGCATAGAATTATTTTGATTGGGGCTTCAACTCTTCTTCCTTCTGCTTTATCTTGTCTTCAAGTTCCAGTTTCTCAATCAATTCCTTGTATCTGTTTCTGATTGTAACTTCTGTGATTCCTGCAATGTCCGCAACTTCTCTTTGTGTTTTTTTCTCATCATTCATTAAAGCAGCAACGTATAACGCAGCAGCTGAAATACCGGCAGGTCCCCTTCCTGAAGTCAACTCAACATCTTCTGCTCTTTTCAAAATTTTTAAGGCGTCATTCTGTGTTTTCGGTGAAAGTTTCAGAACAGATGCGAATCTTGAAATGTAATCTTTCGGCGAACTTTGTTTTATTTTAATCTGCAATTTTCTTATGATAAACCTATATGTTCTCCCGATTTCTTTTCTCTCGACGTCAGAGGCAATTGCCATCTCATCAAGAGTTCTTGGAATATTATAAGAACGGCAGGCAGTGTAAAGGCAAGCAGCAATAACTGATTCCATGCTTCTTCCACGAACTAGCCCTCTTTGCAAAACATAATTATAAATTCGCGCAGCCTCGTCACGGACAACATTCGGCAAATTTAGATAGGAAGCAATAACTCTTAATTCGGCCATTGCCAATCTCAAGTTTCTTTCAATAGAAGTTGAAACTCGTTCCTGCCATTTTTTCAAACGCAAAAATTTTCTTGTCTGTCCCGGCTCCAATCTGTAAATATCAGAAATTTCACCAACGTTGGTTATAAGCCCCTTGTCAAATTTCTGCATGCTTATCGGCGCGCCTCCTCTGCCCTTCTTTTCAGATTTGTCAAATTTCCCGCCAGCATCAGAACCGGAATCAACCATCTCTTCTTCGATAACAAGCCCGCAATCATTGCAGATAACTTCGCCAAGCTGAGGATCATGAGTTATATTTGCGCTCCCGCATTCAGGACATCTCCTTACATAAGCCATATTATTAGAAAAAATATTTTTGTTATGGGTTTATAAATTTTTTGTATATATAAAGGTTTCGGGGCGTAATCGACGGCAAATCTTATTCAAAATCATTGCATATAAAAAGTTCTAATTCTGATTTTAAAAAGTCGTCACCTAATTCAGGATTTTCTCTTCTTATTTGCTGATAAAATTGATTATCGAGAACAGTTATACTAACCGAACTTCTTAGTCCCAGATTCTTGCATAAAAATAATTTAGGTTTATTTAATCATAACTCCGTTAACAACCCCTTCCTGTGTTGGGCGGTTTGTTATTTTTGCTTTTCCTTTGTTTGTTTCTATAATTGTGCCTTTTGTTAGAATATTTTGTCTTGCAAAGAATCTGTTTGAAGGAGTTTCCAAAACATTTTTTATTTCTGCCTTTATTATTTTTCCATTCTCATTAAGGTTTATTAAATTTGATTTGAGCAAAAATGTCTTTCTTTTTCCGCCCCTGATTTTTTTTGACTTCCTTTTAACTTCCCCAAGTTTTGTTATTCTTGCCTGCCCCTGCTTTTCAAATTTCTTTTTCTTTCTGCTGGCATGATATCTTCCGCCGGTTTTTTTTCTTCCTTGCTTCATTTTCTTTGTGTATTGAACCTCTCGGTTCTGTTTTATTTTATAAGTTTATTTTTCATTTAAATATCTTTTTATTATAAAAAATTCATAAAATTTACAAAACTACGAAATCTTTATAAATGAACTTTGATGAAATAAATTATGGTTAATGGAATTGAGCGGCCATTAGATTTATTAAATAACTCAAAAGGCAAAGAAGTTCTTGTGCAACTGAAGGGGGAAAAGCAAATCGTCGGAACTTTGCTTGCTTTTGATATTCACATAAATCTCGTGCTTGATAATATAAAAGAAATAGAAGGCGGGGAAATAAAAAGAAATCTTGGCTTGGGATTTCTGCGAGGAGACACAATAATTTTCATCTCGCCTGCCTCAACTTTTTTGAAAAAAGATTAATAATAAAAACTCTTTTTCCTTTATGAATTAATGCCTGAAAAAATAGACGTGACTTTTCTTGGAACCAGTGGTCCTGTGCCGAGCCCGACGAGAAACCATACCTCCATTTTGCTTAGCTACCCTACCGAGAATATTTTGTTTGATTGCGGAGAAGGAACGCAGATACAATTTCAAAAAGCAAAAATATCTCCAGTAAAACTCACAAAATTAATCATAAGCCACTGGCATGGAGACCATGTTTTAGGAATTCCCGGCCTTCTCCAAACCTTGTCTTTCAATAAATATGATAAGACCCTGAATGTTTATGGGCCCCGGGGAATAGAAGAAAATTTCGGAAATGTACTGCGCGCCTTCCCATCCGTTCATTTCGCCGATTTCAAAATAAAAATCTCGGAGGCAAGGGGAAAATTTATCGACGAGAAAAATTTTTACATTGAAGCTTTTCCGTTGATGCACGGAATCCCTTGCAATGGATACTGCTTTGTTGAAAAAGATAAAATAAGAATCGACAAGAAAAAATTAAAAAAGTTCAAGATTAAACCGGGAAAGCATCTTGCCGGATTAAAAGAGGGCAAAGAGATTTCTTATAATGGAAAAAAATATGATATTAAGGATTTAGCATTTATAGAAAAAGGTAGAAAGATTTGTGTCATAATGGACAGCGCCTACGACGGAAAAATATCGCAATATGCAAAAGACTCAGACATGTTGATCATTGAATCAACTTATAGTGATGAATTGAAAGAGCTGGCAAGAAAGCATGGGCACATGACAGCAAAGCAGGCGGCGGAGATTGCAAAAAAAGCAAAAGTGAAAAAATTAATTCTTACACATTTAAGTCAGCGGTATGAAAAAGAAAAGCATAAAATTTTGAACGAAGCTAAAAAAGTTTTCAAGAATACTGTTCTTGCAGAAGATTTGAAAAGCTTCGAAGTCTAATAAAAGAGAGTTTGATGGCGGAAATCTTGATTTCCTCATATGCCTCCGACAGGATTTGAACCTGCGACCCCTAGCTTTCTTCTTTAGAACCGTGATTTCTCGCGGAGTTGCAGAACCCATTTTGGTTCTGCTTCAAACTTCCTGTTTGGAATGCAGGAGGTGCGGAAACCCGCAGGTGGTTCTGGTTAGAAGGCTAATGCTCTATCCAGGCTGAGCTACGGAGGCACTATAAAATTAAGAGGGGGAATTATTATTTAAAAGATTTTTTATTTCAAATATGCCTTCCATTTGTTCCAGTAATCCAAAACGCCTTTTGCATAATTAATTCCATCGCCATTAGCAATGGCTCCAAATATAAAACTATAATCTGTATATCCTGTCTTCAAAACGCTCAATGCACAACTTAAATCAGCGTTTAAATTCGTGCCCGAGGGGCAGGAACGGTATGCTTGTGGTGCAGAACGGTCTCCTGTCAGCGATAATTTCAATAAAACCGCAACAGTCGCAATTTGCCTCTCAGCACCTTGAGAGCTTGTCTGACCAGAGTTATATCCCATAAGCCAGTCACTTCCCCCCCTTGTATTCTGCCCCCAGTCATTTTGGCTTGCAATTGCAAGAAGCAATGCTTTGAAATCATTTTGGGATAAAGAAAAGAATGATGAAGAGGGCAAATACTTGCTTGAATATGTATCAAAAAGAGATTTATAATTATTATATTGAGCAATATCATTAGAAGAAATTGTTAAAGCAGAGCCTGCGGTTGCAGAAGCTCCTGCAGTTGTTCCTTTCTGTGAGTTAATTAGATTAATTAAAGCAGTGTATCTATTATTGACATCAGATACATAACTTGTGACATCAACATTTGCATTTCCAGTGCATCCATATCCAATATATCCCCTTAAAGCAGCATCCCACCCCGAATAAGACGCACTGAAACTCCCGCAAGTATAAGTTTTTCCTGAAGAATAAGAGCTATAATAATTCTTTAATATTAAAGCACCGCATTTGATGTTGTTATCCGTCGCTGTTGAAGAAGTTCCCGTGACATCAGCAGCACTGCTTATGCCGGAAATACTGTTGCATTGCTTTAAATTTGTCGGGTCTGCATTTATTTGCATTAATCCGGTTGATTGTCCATTTTGTGCAGTCGCAGTGCAATCAGATTCCTGCATCATTATTGACAGCAAAAGCACGGGGTCTTCGCCATTTGCACTTGCAGCATTGACTAGTGAATTCGCATAGTTCTGGCAATTTGAGCCGCACAGGCAATTTCTGTTTCCAACCTGATTTGTCTTAGCATAATTCATTGCATTAAAAATGTCATTGGCAGTTATTCCGCCGGTTGTCTTTGGTGTTGTGGTCTGTGCTGGGGTTTGTGCAGTTGTCTTCGGCGCAGCAGTAGATGTTGGATTCCCCGAATTAAGGACGCAGGTACCAGGAGAAAGGCAGCAATTATTGGAGTCAGAACTTCTAACGAAAGCCCCCCCTTGGCAAATCTGAGTTGAACTGCATGCTTGCCCTCCAATTGACGAACATGCCTGCGGAGAAGTTTCTTGCGGAATCTGTTGATAATTGCTTGGGTTTTCAATTCCTGTTATTGTTGTGCAAAGATATGGATTTGTCAGCAAAGCATTTGCCCTCGCTCTTAGCAAAAGCAGATAAGCTTTCTGGTTATTGTAAAATACTTTGTTTAATAGAGTGTCATTAATGTCATTTGCAGCATCAAGTGCAAACTGGCAGGTATTTTCCTTTGATAAATCGTAAACAAATTTATCAAAATCTGAATCCTTCATGTACCCTGAATCCTGCAAAATCCTCATGTAATTATCCGCAACAGTCTGCAAAGTTGCATTTCCTAAATTTTGCGTCTGCCCGCTTGCCAAAAATGAAGCAATGTCAGGGGAATTTATAGTGCTTTTGACGCTTTGTGTATCAAGCCAGCATTTCAAGTTTGGACTGCATGTTCCTACTGACACCCATCGCGAACCTTCCATGTCTGCTTTAGGGTCTGTCCCTTTCCCTGGATTGCTCGTGGCGCAAATTCTTGTGATCCCGTTATTATAGATTTGCGGATTGAGATAATTTGATGCCCCGCTTTGCACATTCGGATTAAGGAAAGCATTGACATTCGGAGTTCCTGAAACACATTCTGCTTCAGAAGAAACTTGCGTGTTGTTTGCCTCTTGTGCAAGATATTGGTCCCTCAAATAATTTATCGCAAGCGAAGTTGAAACCTGCTGGAAATCGCAATTAACCTGCCCGTTGACATTTATGCACAGCTGATTGTATCCGGAAGTTGCTGTGAAATCTTTCTTTTGGTCCTGGTAGCCGTCAGCGGCAATGTAACCCGAATCAATCTGTCTCGTTGAAGAAGTATCTTTATAATAAGAACTTGTCGAGGTTCTTTGCAGATAAACGCTGTAATAAACTCCTGAATTCTTGCCTGCATAAATATGATAATAAACTTCATATTGCGAAGTTGGGGGAACAGTTGCTGTCGTGAAAGGAACTTCCTGGAAAAGTCCTGTGAATTGCGGAGGCGAATCAACAGTCGACAATGAATTTGCAATTTCCGCGCCTCCCGGAATGTTCAATGAAATAAAGTTCTGGCATAAGGAATTGCCCAAATTCTGCGTTGATTGCAATTTGAATATTTTTGCAGAATTTGCAGCATAATAATTTGTGATGTAATTCGCGGATTGCTGCGCTGTTTGGATTGCATTTTGTGCGAATAAATATTCCCCGCCCCCTCTCGCGCCTGTCTGCCCTGCAAGGAACGATGCAACAGTTTGAACTCCCAGGTTTGATAAAGGCTGAGCCTGCTGCCACCAGAATTGGCAGAGATAAATGCTGTTCATTTCGTCGCAAATGCCTGTTGTTTTTCCTGTTGCCAAATTTGTCTGGAGACAATCCCTGTATGCTTTCTGCACAGAAGCCCAATTCTCCAATCCGGATTGTATCCCTGGAAGACAGACAGGAATCACATCTGTACCTCCAAGCGCGATAGAATTAGGAAGGCATAAGAAAATGCTCCCGAAAATTCCAGATTGCACAACATCCTGAACAGGATATGCTCCTCCGAAATTGCATCTGCTTGTTGGACATACAACAGGATCGCAAACATTGAACAAAATATTGCAGTCGCTTGGCGACATGAAATCAGTGCATTTTAATTTGGGAAGATTTATGGCAGGCTGCCCGACTTGTATTCTTTGATTGTTGCCGACATCAACAATTTGCACAGAAGGATTGGTTGCTCTTGCCCTCAAAGCAGCTTGAATTGCAGCTGATGCGCGATTAACCAAATTCTGTGCCTGTGTCGAATCTAATCCGGCAATCTGGTCATATGGTTGGTTTGTTGCAAGATTTATTCCTGTACATTGGTCATCCCTTGCTGCTGAGTTGAATTCTTCAATGCGGTTTGGCCCGACGTTGCAGACATAGAAGCTTTGCACTTGCCCTGCGGCAGTGTAGGATTGCGTCGCAGTTGTTGTTCCACCGGGGCTTGGAACATTTTGCTCAATGGCAGCATACCATCCGTTTTCAGTGTCAAATGGAACAATTGCAGGCATGCCTTGATAAGGCTGGGTTTCAAAATATTGAATCTTGGGGTCAATATATTTGTTTCCCGTTGCGCTTGGAATGCTGAATTTTACATCCAATGGATTTTTCAATATTATTGTTTTATCATTTTGGTCCCTAATATAACTCAAAACATTTCCGTCGCCAACAAGGAAAGTGTTAATAGGAGCACCGCTATTGCTATACACCACCATATATGTTTTAACATTAGTAGTGTCAGGAACAATAGCAACAGGGCTGTCGCTTGAAAGCTTGTCCGCATCCGTTATATCATTTGCATAATAATATTTCATTTTTGCTGTTGCATTAATGCTCCCGAAAGTTTCAAGCCCTTTCAATGCGATTGTTCTTGCTTTCTCGCTTGAAACAGGATAAGCATTTTTAGAGCCTGTTTGAGAAGTAACTTGGTCAATCTGTTCTTGTACCTTTGAGTTTAAATTTATATTTTTTAATGTATTGCAAAGCCCCTTGCTTGCAGCGTCTATCATTGTCTGGCTTATTGTATTGTCTGAGGAATTGCTCAAAATATTTGAATAAAGTTCAATGTTTCTTGCGTCTGTCACACTAAAGAAATTTTTTTTGTAATAATCAGGCGTCAAAAATTTAGCTGCATTTGGAGCATCAGGACACGAATAAGTGCTGGGCACAGATATAAGGGCGCTATCAACCTTAGACAAATATCCTGCATTATTGCTGTCTCCGCTCATAAATGCATCTGTATTAACAGTATCTCCTCCTAGAAGAGATTTTGTTGTAAAGCGTTGCTGGAGCTCTTTTACCTTGTCATTTTGGCTGTTTATGTATTTGTTCCATCCATTAACATCATTCTCAATTTTGTCTGAATTTTGAAGAAGGCATTGCTCAACTGTCTTTCCTTGATTGAATGAAGGGTCAGAACATTTGTCATACCATCCGCCAGCACCACTCATTGCAATCTGCCTTGCAATGCCTGCGCCCCCGATATTGGATAAAAAGCTTTTTGCAAACAATGCGATTCCTGTATAAGTGCATGCCTGGCTTAATCCATTTACAAGAGCGCCTGTTGTATTGGCAATTCCTTCCCACGTCGCAATCGATGCATTTGTCTCAGCTATTTTTTTCTTTATTTCATCTGGCGTTAATTGTATATTTCTTTTTTCAATGCCAATGTTAAAAGAGAAATTGGCAGAAGCTCCTGCATTGCTTACAGAAGGAGTTATTGAAATCTGCGCAAATTCTCTCAGGTTCACGCGCGTAAGAGTCAGGACAACTTCATTTGGGCGGTCTTCTTTATCATTTGCTGCAACATTTCCTACATCCATACCAGCAGGGATACCTTCCTTTAATACAGCCCTTGAATTTGGTGCAATTATAGTCGCTGTCCCCTCGCCAGAAGCACTCCCAAGAGATAAATCAATCAAGTCAATATAAGATGTTGAATTTTTATTTTCATAATTCAGAAAAACAGGGGTGTTTTTATGCAATTGATAAGGGACAGTTACGCCGCCGGGATACCTTACTAAAACTTCTGCACCATAATCTTCATATGTCGGCTGATAAACAGAGTCCAAGGTTATCAAGTAAGTTTGTCCGTTGACAGAAACGTAATAGCTTGCAGCAGCCTGGCTTGACAATTTAACGCCGTTCGTGCAGAAATCAAGATTCTTTTTTGATTGGGGAAATCTCTGCTTGAAATCACTGCATAAATTATACAATGTATTTTTCTGTGAAAGCGTGTCTGCAAGCTGCATCTGCCTGTACAATGCATCCTCTCCAAGACTCGTTGTTACAGCAGGATAATTTTCCCCAGAATAACTGTTCAAAATGGATTGGAAATCACTTGTTGCATTCTGATAATATTGATTAATAGAAGATATAAGAGGCTGGTCTTGCCCCTGAGAAAGACCTGCAATGTATGCGCCGCCCGGAATGGCGTTTTTAATATTTTGCGAGGCGTCGGATTTTAAGAAATCTGCGCCGTATCCAATAGAATAAATATCTTGACCTGATATGAAATATTTACCAACTATTACCGTAGGGATAGTAAGGACTTTTAAAAAGCCATTAAAAAAGTTAGAGAAGGGGCTTATGCCCGGCTGTCTTTGAAATGAAATGCTTTGAATAAAACTTGCAACAGAGGAAAGCTCGGCATTTGTCAATGGAGTATTATAATTTAATGCTGTCCTTGGCATCGCAACCAAAACAACAACCAAGTTATCCAAATTAGGATTCAAGGGATAATTCCCAACATTAATATCGGCAACTGTCCCAATGTATCCGACATATAACGATTTTCCGCCGTCGGCAAATGTTTTTGCATACCAAGTATTTCCTGCCACTGTCCCGACAAAATCACCAAGGCTGTAATCCTCCGCTTTCCCATTAATATTCAAAGTTACGCGGGGGGAAATTCTCAAATCAAAAATTTGTCTTCCCTTGTCGGCATTGCATGACAATTGCGCATCCTGCGTCAATCCCTGAGTTAGGATATTTGTGACCTGGCATTGATTGTTCAAAAAGGGCTGCCCTTTGACAACGCTCATTTCATTTCCATTGACGCTCAACTTGGCCATTGTATCGGCAGGTTTCACGCCATCCAGCTTTACCTGCATTGTTGCAGAGCATAAATCAAATCCGGAAATTGATAAAGCATTTGAAGTTTGCCCGACTTTCAAATTAAGAGTTGAAGCTGGATTGAGATTGGTGTCATAAATCTGTATTGTTGCGCTATCTCCTTGAATATTTGACGCTCTCAGGAATCCTTTCCCTTCCCAAAATCCATACTGCGCATACTGGCTCTTCCAATCAGAGTCGCTCAATTCAGGAGCGTAAAAAACAGTGTTCCCGACGCCAAAAATATTTTGGGCATTATAATTCAGGCGTGCCGTCAAAGTCCCTGTAACAGAATCAGGCATTAAAGATTCATTTTGCATTTGTTTTAAATTTATAACAGCATATCCTATATTTGTCAAAACAGGATAATTTGTCTGGACGCTGTTCAATCCCAATGCAGCCTGCGCAGGATAAAAACCGATTGACTTCACATATTTTGAATAATTTCCCGAGGGGAAAGAAATTCCCGAGATTGACTTGACATTAATCAGCGGATTTAATTGCGTTGCAGCAAGAGGGCAATAAACCTGAATGTCCTGCTCTTCAAGCAAATCGCTTCTGACAACAGCCGGCGTGCATCCTGCAGGAGAAACCTGCACGACAAAATCCTGTCCGCTCTTGCATATTGAGGGATCAAATGTTGCAGTGCCGGGAGTATATGGGGAAATTTGCTGATTTGTAATCGTTTCTGCAGAAACAAAACTAATCAGAAACAAAATGAAAATTGCAATCAATAAAAAATATTTTTTGTTCATTGGAAGCTCACGTCGATTGATTTATTTGCAAATATGAAATAATTGCTTTGCAGTTGATTTAAACTCGTCGGTGCAGGAAGAGATGATGCGCTTATCTGGACAGAATTTGAATTTCGCAGATCGCTTTCAAGTATGAATAAATCCCTCTGTCCCCCGCCCGCCAATGCATTTGAAATAACCTGGGCAGGAAGGTTTATGTCAAAACATTGCTGCTGTGTCGCGCCCAAAAATCCGAGGAGTCCTGGGCTTGCAACGCTGACGCATTGCTGTTTTGTAGTTGCCCCAATGCTGATTGATGAATTCTTGTAAATTGATACCTGGACATTGTAACTGCCTTCGCTTAATTGAACATTTTTCTGCTGAGGATAAAGAACTGTTTGGCTCGTTCCGTCAGATGAAGCAAAAGTAATTATTGCGTTCCCGCTGTATAAGTTTCCGTCAAGAAGCAGGTTAATTCTCTCGTCATAAAGCCGATCGAGTGTAATGCTTATTGTGCCGGATTTTGTCGTCGTGAATAATGTCCTGCCTGCCTTGTATCCATTAGCAGAGGCAGCAACATAGCCGTTAACGCATTGCGGGAAATTTGCAGTCAATGTTCCGGAGCTTGTTTGTCCGATATTACAGGTTGTGCTGAAGCACTCATAAGAAACATTTGCATCGATGGAATCTGAGTTTGAATTGTATACGCTGACTGTTACAGGCGTGTTTTTATTTTCGCATAATATCGGAACATTTGCACTGCTTGCGGTTCCTGTTGTGGCGTTCCTTGCCTTGTTCCCCTGCAAAATTACAGCCATTGGGAATTGGAAAATTTCATTGCCTTTTGTTATAGTGGCAAGAACAGGATATTTCACATCATAAACAAAATGATAAGGAACGTAACAAAATCCTAAAACTCCGAGCCCCTGCTGGTTTCCGATTGGCTGCGCAATCATCAAATCTCCCTGCGTTGGATTTACTTCATAAGTGCTTGGCCAGTCAGGCGATGTCAGGAATCGCACATTTTCAACAGGAACACGAACATTGAAATAATTTACATCATTCCCGCTGTGCAATGAAAGTATGTTGTTTTGTATTGCCGTTGAAAGATTGCTCACAACGGTTCTGGCATTCCATGTCAGTGGGGCGCATGATATCTGAATGCCGTCGACGGGCGCGTAATTTCTTAGAACATCAACAGTATAATTTTCCAAAAATAAATTTGTTTGCTCATAATTGTAAACCGTCAGGGCTGATTTGTAAAGGTTTCCCAATTCAGAATTCACGCTTGCCTTGTGGCTGCTCACAAAAACAGAATTGTTTCCTTTTTCCATGCTCAAATCCATTTTTAAATTGACATCTATGCTGTCCGGGTTTATTGAAACGCTTGCGCTCGGCGTGCCCATTTGAGCAGACAAATCGCTGTAAGAACTGAAATCGCAATTTCTTATATTGTTATTAATATATTGTGCAAGCTGGCTTTGCATGTCAGAAAGGGAGGGCACTTGCTGTTCCGCGATATTGTTTCCCGAGACATAAAACCAGTATGGAATCGGATTTCCCAAGAAATTAAGCTGTGAAGAAAAAGGCATGTACAAAGAGCCTGGCTTGAATTGAGGAAGAGTTATGTAACCGCCCTGGCTTTCAAGAACGCTCGCTCCTGTTTTGACTGTGTTTTCAATGCAATTCAAAAAAGTATTGTATGCCGGCTGAAATTCCTGAGAGATTTGGCTGGCTGGAAAAATTGTGCCCCTGAAAATAAAATAAGCGGCAACTCCTGCCAAAATGACAATCGCAATGATGATGAAAATTGTGACCTGCCCTTTTTTTGAATAAGAATTTAGATTCATCACCCTTTTGAAATCCATATGACAAAGATGAGAAAGAGATATTTAAATTTAGTGTTGATATCAATAAGTGTATTTTGACAATCTAATTTGATTGACGCCGCCGAGAATAATCAAAATCCCGCCGATTAAAATTATCCATTGATTAATGCCTGCAAAAAATGAGGGCAGGGCAATGAAATTAAAAGCATAATTTACAAAATATAAGCCGAAAATTAAGTATATAATAAAAAATAATCCTGTATATCTTTTTATCATAAAGATTATTAAATGAACTAATTTAAATATTTTATCTCTCAAGGGAAAATATACTAAAGAAAACCTAGACTCTTGAAGGAGAGTTTGATAAAGAGAAACTTGGTTCTCTTTATGGTCCCATAGTCCAACGGCTAAGACGTGTCCTTGACGTGGACAAGACCCAGGTTCGATTCCTGGTGGGACCATTTATTTCCTTATCGTAATAAAAATATGTCTGAACGGAAAAAAGTATTCGCCTTTTCTATGGTATTTTTCATTTATGATTCCGTCGATAATCGGCTTCTTCCTAAGAAAAAGATCTTTCTCTTTTTTTATCCCTCCTCCTGCTACAAAAGACAAAGCGCTAATCATGTCTTTCTTATTTTTCGTCGCAACTTCTGAAAAAATATTCTTTACATCGGGTTTTCCAAACTTTCTTAGCATCTGCAGTTTTTTCTCATATTTCATATAATCAACAACAAACAATTCGGGACGAACCAATTTCAAAAATCTGACCCATTCATCTTTGTCATCTCCAACATACGTTATGATAAGCAAAATTCCTCCCGGCTTCACATTTTTCCAAGCAACATTAAGGAATATCTTTAATTCATCGGGCCGATTAGGAATAGAGTGAGAGCAAAGAACCATATCAAAAGTCTTATCAATTTTCGTCGGAAATTCTCTCTCTACAACCTTCAGTCCTCTTTTCCTCAATAATTTCGCAAAATCTTTTTTTGATTCCACGCAAAGATATTCTTTAACTTCTTGAGAGAGAGGATAACTTAAATCTCCGTTTCCTGCTCCAATATCTAAAATTGATTGAATTTTAAATTTCTTAATTAATCTAATAATTTCTTTCCCTAAAACTTCTTTCTCATTGGTATGCTTGAGAAAAACCCGAAAATCAGATTCGTAACCCATTATATTAGCAGAATGTAACAGATTAAATATTTAACACTCAACGCGGATATCAACAAGATTTAAAAACCAAAATTTCTCATCATTAATACAATGAAATTTCCAAAGA
>CAYXOE010000001.1:18383-20099 GCA_964466855.1 Candidatus Woesearchaeota archaeon | reverse complement strand
AACAAGATTTAAAAACCAAAATTTCTCATCATTAATACAATGAAATTTCCAAAGAAAACAAAAAGATATTGCCCTTACTGCAAGAAACAAACAGAGCAAAAAATCAAGTTAGTTTCAACAGGAGCGAAGAGAGGAGCACTAACTCGTGGTTCAAAACAAAGGGCGAGGTTAAGGGGTAGAGCAAGGGGAATAGGGAACTTTGGGAGATGGAGCAAACCGTCGGTCAGCAAATTCAAGAGAAAATCAAAGACAACTAAAAAGACAAACATAATGTACACCTGCTCTGTATGCGGAAAATCCAAATACCAGAAAAAAGGAATCCGTGCAGGAAAACAAACACAGGAATAAAATGGCGCAGGCAAAAAGAAAAAAAAGATTTTTTGAAGTTGATATGCCGATTTTGAAAAAAGAAACTCATCTGCAGGCATATGAACCTGAAGAAATTGAAGGCAGGACAATAAAATATGATTTAACTAGGCTTCTCAAAGGAAAAAATGTAATCCTATACTTGAAAGTAAAAAAGCATGAAAAAAATTTTGTAGCATCTCCGACAAAATTGGAAATAATTCATTCTTCATTGACAAGGCTTGTGCGAAGAGGAACAGATTACGTTGAAGATTCTTTCATTGCTGACTGCAAGGATCATGTTCTTCGGATAAAACCTTTCTTGATAACAAGAAGAAAAGTTCATGCATCAATAAGAAAAGCTTTGAGAAATAAAGCAAGAGAAGAGATAATTGCTGACGTCAAAAACAAGAAAGCGGAAACTATTTTCGAGGAATTGATAAAAAATCATATGCAAAAAGAACTTAGCTTGAAATTGAAAAAAATTTATCCTTTGTCAGCTTGCGAAATTAGAATTCTTGAAGTCAAGAAGCCTTTGGAAGTTACTGAAGAAAAAAAAGAGTAAGCCTGTAGAGGGATTTGAACCCCCGACCCCCGGTTTACAAAACCGATGCTCTACCACTGAGCTATACAGGCATGATTTGTTAAGAAATATTTGGTTTAAAAGACTTATTATCTCAATTCGTGTAAAGTTTATAAGGATATACTGATTTAATAATTAATGAAGAGACGAATAGTTAGTATCGCAAAAAGTGTTATTAATAGAGAAATTTAGATATTAATCCTCCACTTTCTCTGCCTTCCCGTCTTCAATTAGAATTTTTGCAATCTGGTAGGGAATGTTTGCAATCTGCCCTTTCTTGAATTGTCCCATCATCTCACCGTCGGGACCGATAAACTCATCAACATCTTTTTTAAAAAGAACCATATCATTCTTCATAACGTCATTCTTCGCGCCATTAAAAAGCTCATTAAATTTTTTGTCTGAAGCATCAATTTCTTTCATTATCTCCTCGAAAAGCTCTTTCTCAAAGTCAAGCATGTTTTCAAAATCTCTCTTAGAAATCCCAGTTTCAGAAGCAATTAAAACAAGATTCAAAATTTTCTTTCTTCTTATCCTCTTCAGTTCATTAAAAAGAACAACAGCGGTCTCATACTGTTTTTTTGTTTTTGTTATCATGTCAGAAAAAGCATCATCCTGTTTCGAAGACATTTCCTTTTTTTCTTTCAGATATTCAGCAACATTGGCAATGAAATTCTTGGGCAATTGCTGCAATTGTTCAGAATACCGTTCTTTTTTTGCAGCTTCATAGATTTCATTATATGTAATCATCTTTATAGAAAAAGCAATGCATTTTTAAGAATTTATAT
>CAYXOE010000001.1:9297-18283 GCA_964466855.1 Candidatus Woesearchaeota archaeon | reverse complement strand
TATTTCAAAAACCCGACTTTTTCAAGCATCTCGCCCGCAACCATCCTTCCTAAATTTCCCTTCCTTGCCTCTCGTTCTGAAAATTCTTTCCCTTTAATTTCAGTAACTTTGCTTTCAGCGCCCCTCCTTCCGACGAAAGAAAATTTCTTCTCGATCTTGGGAAGTGATTGATTGTAAAACAAAACAGGAACAGGGTCTGCAGAATGCTTTTTCAATTTGCAGGGCGTTGAATGGTCGGCAGTAACGACAACTTTGATATTATTTGGAGGGCAAAATTCCCTCAGGAATTTGAACAGCGTTTTGTCTAAATATTCTATCATTGCAATTTTTTCCATTGGCTTGTTGTCATGCCCGGGCAAATCAGTTTCTTTTATGTGAACATACGCATAATCAAATCTATTTTTATTCCTTTTCAGAACTTTGATTGAAAAATCGCATGCCCTCTTCAAGCCATCAAATAAATTTTCATAGACATCAATACTCTTCAGTCTTGGATAATCAAAAGAAAAAACTTTCATGCCGCTCAACTGGGAAAATCCTTTTTCAAGAGGCATATATGCAACAGAAAGCCATCTTGGATATAATTTTAACTTGGGGACATTTATGCCGGGCCCTCTAATCAGGAGGTAATTGGCAGGAAGCAATCCTTTTCTTCGCCTTTCTTCATTCACAGGATGTTTGTCAAGAACTTCAAATGCTTTATCCAAAAATTCATTGACAATATTCGCTGAATATTGGGAGTTTTCATCATCATCTAAAGGCATTACAGGAATAACCCTGTCAGCTGTTTTCGCCTGTCCTTCAAAATAAGTCGGGTCATTTTCTGAAATATTATCTGAAAAACCGCCCCGAAAAACAAGGGCTGCGCGATGCTGGATTGTTGGCTTAAAAACAAATTTGCATGGAAGTTGTATTTTGTTCAGCGCTTTTGCAAGAATTTCTGCTTCTGCTGTTGTGAGGGTTCTTCCTGCCCTTCTGTCAATTATATTTTTCCCATGCAGAGAATCAATTGTTGCAAAATTAACCCTGAAAGCCAAATCACCATGCATTAATGCAATTCCTGAACCTCTCGCTTCCAATTGCCCTCTCGAACTCGAAACTAATTCATTTCCAAAAATTGAGACAATCGCTTCATCAGACTCAGGAACAAATCCAGGGCGTATGGGGAATAAATAACCCATTTCTCCCCGCGTTGCAAGAAAATTCAAATTCGGTGTTTGAGCAGCTTCGAGGGGAGTTTTGCCATCAAGTTGTTCTGTCGGCAAATCAGCCATTCCATCAAGGATTACCAATACTCCTTTCATTTTTATACCTCTAAAATTTCAACGTGTCAAACTTTATAAAGATTTTTTTACTCCTATAACCAGATGAAAGTTGTAAGACGTCCATGGGGGAATTTCAAGCAATTTGCCCTGAATAAGCAATGCACTGTCAAACTTATAACAATCCTCCCCCATCAAGAATTAAGCCTCCAATCGCACAGAAAAAGAGAGGAGAATTGGTACTTTCTGAAGGCAGGAAAAGTTCAAGTGGGGAACAAAAAATTTCATGTCAAGGAAGATGATTACATTCACGTGAGAAAAAATGAAAAGCACAGAATCATTGCTGAAAAAACAAAACTTCAATTGATAGAAATTTCATTCGGGAAGTTTGAAGAAAAAGATGAAAAAAGATATTCTGACAAATACGGAAGAAAATAATATCACTAAATTTATAAGCGATTATTCATATGGAATTTTATGTTCAGATTCTTGAAGGAAAAGCTGAAAGAGTGGACAGAAAAGATTTCTGGAAGTCAGAAAGCAGAAAAAGTTGAAGAGGAAAAAACTAAAAAAATTCAAAAATCTAAAAAAGAAAAAGCGGTGATATTATCTATTCCTGAAGAAAAAAAAGAACTTCCAAAATCATTTTTTCAAAAACTGAAGGAAAAAGCAGGAACAGTAAAAATATCAGAAGAAGAATTTGAAAAATACAACGAAGAATTGGAAATTTCCTTGCTGGAAAATAATGTTGCATTTGAAGTCGTTGACAGGATAATAAAAAAATTAAAAGAGAATATTGTTGGCAAGGAGCTGCTGAAAAAAGAAATTGATTTTCAAATAAGAGAAACTTTCAAGGATATAATATCGGAAATATTAATAGAACCATTTAATTTTATTGATAAAGTAAGAGAAAAAGAGCCGTTCGTGATTTTATTTTTCGGGATTAATGGAAGCGGAAAGACAACAACTATTGCAAAAATTGCAGAGATGCTGAAGAACAGGAAAATAAGTTCTGTCATGGCGGCTGCAGATACTTTTCGTGCAGCGTCCATTGAGCAATTAAAAGAGCATGGAAAAAAGATAGGAATTGAAGTAATCGCTCATGAATATGGCTCTGACCCTGCTTCAGTGGGCTTTGATGCAATAAATTATGCAAAGAAAAACAAGATAAAATGCGTTCTGATAGACACGGCAGGAAGAATGCACACTGAAAAAAATCTCATAAAAGAAATGGAAAAAATCTCAAAGGTCTGCCATCCTGATTTGAAAATTTTTATAGGCGAGAGCATAACAGGGAATGATGCAACAGAGCAGGCTCGTGCATTCAATGAAAGTGTGGGAATTGATGGGATTATTTTAGCAAAATCAGATATTGATGAAAAAGGCGGGACAGCCCTCAGCATCGGCTTTGTAACAAGAAAGCCAATCCTTTTTTTGGGGACAGGACAAGCTTACAAGGATATAGAATCATTTGATAAAAACAAATTTCTTGAAAAATTAGGGTTATAATTATCGGGTTAATTATTAAATCCAGTATATATAGGTTCAAGAATAATCCAAATAATCAAACAGTTTTATTTTTATCCAACTCCATTTCTCTCTTTTAGCACAAAAAATTAATCACAATCACAATGTTTGTCGCATTTATGGCAGTCAGGGCAGGTTGCTTTTGCGCCGCAAACAGGGCATCGTTCTTTCATAGGATAATAACAACATTATACTTTTTAAACTTTTAAGTCGTGTTTCTTAAATGAAAAAGAGGGGAAAAATTTTTATCTTTGCTCTCGCTTTTCTCATCGCATCTCTTGTTATCGAATATATTCTTGATGCAAATATTTACAATACCTATCCAAATCTTTCGCTTGCAACTGATTTTTTATTTCTTAATACTCCGAATATTAACATACTCTGGATTGCAGATTTAGCTCTTCTTATAGCATCGCTCTCATTTTTAGTTTTTGCATTTACAAAAAAGAGAGGCAAATATTTTCCGCTTTACGCAGTTGTAATAGGGATTTTTAATTTATTAAGGGGGATTTTTATTTATCTAACCCCCTTGGGAAACCCTCATCCTGCTCCGGGAACAGGTTTATTTTTTCTGCCAAGCGGCGGCATGTTTCCAAGCGGGCATACCGGAGCAATGTTTCTATATTTTTTATTCGCCCTTGAAAACAAATCCAAATATTGGGCAATTTATTTCATAGCACTTCTGGTGTTAGAAATAGTTTCGATGATTCTAAGCAGAGGGCATTATACAATTGACATAATTGGTGCGCTTTTCATTGCATTTGGCATATGGAAAGTTGTCAATCAACATTTCTATAAAAAGCTTGTTTTAAAATAACCCAAAATTTAATAACTCTATTTCTACTTGTTTTTTTATGCTTGAAAAGCTTGGAGAAGTATTGAGAAAGGCGACGAACAGAATAACTAACACAATTTTCTTAGACAAAGATTTGGTTGATTCAATAATAAGGGATTTGCAAAGGGCCTTGATTGAAGCTGACGTGAATATCGTTCTTGTAAAAGAATTAAGCGACAAGTTGAAAAAAATAGCTTTTGATGAGAGGATAAAAGGAATAGAAAAAAAAGAGCATCTTATAAAATCGCTTCATGATGAGCTGAAAAAAATTCTTGGCGAACACAAACAGCTTGTTTTGGAAACAGGACAGAACAGAATCATGCTTCTTGGGTTGTATGGCTCTGGAAAAACAACAACATCTGCAAAGATTGGGAATTATTTCGCAAAGAGGGGAAAAAGAGTTGCATTAGTTGGCTTGGATGTTCATCGTCCTGCAGCTTCAGAGCAATTGCAGCAATTGGCTGAAAAAAACAATCTTGCATATTTCATAAACAAGGACGAAAAAGATGCTGTTAAAATCTGGAAAAAATTGGAGAAAGAAAAAAAATTGGAGAAATTTGATTTAGTGATTATCGATACAGCGGGCAGGCACACGTTTGATAGCGAGTTAATCAAAGAAATAAAAGCATTAGATAAAGAAATCTCTCCTTCCGAAACAATTCTCGTCATGCCTGCTGATATAGGACAGGCTGCAAAAAAGCAAAGCCAGGAGTTCAAAGAGGCCGTTAATATTTCAGGGGTCATTATAACAAGAATGGACTCGACAGCTAAGGGCGGAGGTGCATTGACAGCTTGTGCTGAAACGCGTGCTCCGGTTTATTTCATAACAACAGGAGAAAAAATAAATGATATTGAAGAATTTAATCCGGAATCTTTCTTGTCACGCCTTTTAGGCATGGGCGATTTGCAGGCGCTTATTGAAAAAGTTCGTTCCGTGACTGATGAAAAAAAACAGGAGCAAATGCAAAAAAGATTGCAGGAGGGGAAATTAACCTTGAATGACATTGTTGAACAGACAAAATCAATGAATTCCCTTGGCGGCCTTGAAAAGATAAAATCTCTTATCCCTGGATTTTCAAATATTAATGCAAAAATTCCAGAGGGCATGATGGAAAGCCAGCAAAGCAAGATCGCAAAATGGGAGCATATTTTGAAATCCCTTACCCCCCAAGAAAGAGAAGAACCAGAATTGCTGAAAAAACAAAGTTCAAGAATTGCCAGAATCGCAAAAGGTGCAGGAGTTGCGACAAGCGATGTGCGGTCATTGCTGAAACAATATGATGTTCTTAGCAGCATGGTCAAGGAATCAGTTGATTTGTCAAAAGGGATTAATCAAAAGCAATTGCAAAAAATGCTGAAAAAATTCGGGAAGAAAAGATTGAAGATTTAAATGCCGAAAAGAAATAAAAATGTCGCAAGAAATATTAAACCAAGGTGCAGAGGCAATAATAACCCAAAGAGGGAAAGAAATAACTAAGAAAAGAATTACAAAATCTTATCGTCTTCCGGTAATTGATGAAAAAATCAGAAAGCTAAGGACTCGCTCAGAGGCAAAACTTTTGGAAAAAGCATCCAAAGTAATTCCTGTTCCGCAAGTTTTGAAAGTTGACGATTTAAATAAAGAAATAATAATGAAAGCCGTCGAAGGAAAGCGCCTTTCAAATTTTCTAGATAAATTTTCAATCCAAAAACAAAAAAAGATATGTGAAAAAATCGGTGAGAATATTGCAAAAATTCATAATGAAAATATAATCCATGGAGATTTAACAACAAGCAATATGATTTTGGTGGAAGGGAAAATTGATAATGATAAAGAACGAACAAAATCTGCACGTCTTGAATCTCGCGAGAACATTCATGACAAAAAAAGAGATGATAACGATTTCCAAATTTTCTTCATAGACTTCGGCTTGGGATTCATAAGTTCAAAAGCAGAAGACAAAGCAGTTGATTTGCATCTTCTAAGAGAAGCGTTTGAAGCAGGCTTCGCCGAGAAATGGGAAATGCTTTTTGATGCGGTAAAAAAAGGATATTCAAGAAACTGCAAAGATGCCCATTTAATTTTGGAAAGATTCAAGGCCGTTGAAAAAAGAGGAAGATATAAGCAGGGGTCGTAAAAAATGAGACTCATTGTAAAATATGGAAAAAGATTTGAAATTAATCGAATTAAATCAACGTTGGAAAAGATGGAATGGTATAAGTCTCACAATTATAAGCCAGTCCTACCAGCTAATATCCGAACAGAAGGTCAGATTGTAGAATTTATCAATAATAATTTTAAGGAAAATAGTTATAAAAATGAAGAAGAAAAATTAGACCAAGAATATAAAAAAATAGAGAAAAAATTTGTCGAAAAGTTAAAAATCTTTTTTCATTCTATACCCTCAGAAATAGAAGTTTTATTAACAAAATATGGTATTGGTGGCTCATATATTCCTCCCAATAAAGTGATTATAAATATCAGAGCAAAAAAACCGCGGTTGGAAATTCTCAAACATGAGATTTTGCATTTATTTTTAGAAGATGAAGTTAAGACAAAAGGACTATCTCAAGAAGAAAAAGAAAAATTAATTGAATCATTTGAAAACAAAATCTCATAGCCCCACCAGGATTCGAACCTGGGTCCCGGCCTCTCTTTGTTTCTCTTTAGGGAAGATTAATCGAAGGAAACCGTAGGTGTCCTCGCAACTCCAAAGGGCCGTATCTTTGACCACTAGACTATGGGGCTCTAATAAAGACAAAAATTATTTATTTATAAGGTTTTAGAATTAATCTTTAAACATACTTTCATAAAACAATTCTCTGTTGACGTCCTGCCTTTTTGGAACAAATCCAAGGACTTTTTCAAAAAAATTCGGCTGATATCTTTTTCCAATTATAACCCCTGCTAATTTCCGATATTCCTTGCTTCCCTCTGAATTTCTGTCATAAGAAAAAGCAGGAGTGAATTCGGAAACAGATTTCATTACATTGACATCGTGAGGAACAACAGCCAGAACAGGAACTTCAACTGTTTTTTCAATATCATCAATTGATAATTCAAATGGTTTTTTATAGACTTTGTTCAAAATCAATCCATCAATCCTAATTCCCCGTGCCTTTGCATCTTTTATTGCTTTGAGCGTCATACTTAATGTCGGATAATCCGGCGTCGTGACAATAAAAATTTCATCAGAAGCAAGCATGACTGCAAGAGTCTCTTCATTTAAAGCAGGCGAAGAATCAATCAGTATAACATCATATCTATCCTTCAACAGTCTCATTTTTTCTTTAAGCTTGAATGGGTTGATTTTGCTCCTGTAAAAAATTGATGCGGGAATAATGTCAAAATTAAATTCGTCGAGAGCAAGAATTGCATCCTCTATATTCTGATCGCTGTTCAAAACATGATGTATTGTGACTTCAGGCTCAATTATGTTAAGATAAACCCCAATATTCGGGGCTGAAAAATTTCCGTCAATAAGCAAGACTCTTTGTCCTAAACTTGCAATAGCCGCGCCTAATGAAAGCACTGCAGAAGTTTTTCCAACGCCCCCTTTTAGGCTCAAGATGCCGATGCTCTTGCCCATTTATAAATTATCCAAATCAAATTTAAATACCTTTACAAAGATTTAAAAAACTATTTCGCAAAATAATACGATGCCAAAAAAATCAGAGAAAACAGAAGAAAAATCTGCTCCTGATGAAGAAAAAAAAGCAGAGCTCAAAAAGCCGTCTCTTGAAGAATATGAAAAAAGAGTTATTGGATTGGCAAAAGAAGGATTTGGTTCTGATAAAATTGGAGAGAAATTGAGAAAGGAAGGTATTCACACTCGGGAGTATAATAAAAAAATATCAAAGATATTAAAAGAGAAAGAGCTTTATTCCAATCCGGATTTGAAAAATATCCAAAAAAAATTAGAATCTTTGGAGAAACATTATCAAAAAAACAAACAGGATAAAAGAGCTTTGAAAGACCGGGAAAGAATTTATGGAAACTACAGAAAGCTCAAAGCATATCTTGAAAGGTAAATAATTTAAAATGGCAAAAGAGGAAAATGAATTATTTGCATTTAATCTGGATGAGAGAATTTCCCAGATTGCAGAAGAATTTATGAAAACGCCAAAAGAAAAAGATGTCCAAATTATAAGCCATTTCGATACAGACGGAATAACTTCCGCATCGATAATAATAAAGTGCCTGAAAAGATTGGACAGAAAATTTAATATTTTAATTGTAAAAAATTTAACAGAGGAAATTATTAAACAGCTCCCTGAAAATCGGGTTCTGCTTTTCCTCGATGTGGCATCAAATTCTCTCGAATATTTAAAAAAATTTCACGATAAAATTTTCATAATTGACCATCACGAAATAACCCAGAAAGCTTCGGAAAATATTTTTATGATAAACCCGCACCTTCATGAAAAAAGAGATGAAATTTCAACGTCTGGTTTGTGCTACCTGTTTGCAAAAAGAATAAATCAAGAAAATAAAGATTTAAGTTCCCTTGCAATTATCGGCATGATTGGCGACTCAATCCAAAATATAAATGGGCAGATAACAAAAGATGCTGATATCATCGTGAAAAAAGGGGTCCTGCTCTATCCATCAACCCGCCCGCTAAACAAAGTCCTTGAATTCAGTTCAGAACCTTATATTCCGTCGGTGACTGGGAATAGAGATGGTGTTTTTCAATTGTTGAAAGAAATTGGGCTGGAAAGACACAACGGACAATACAAAAGCCTGATTGAATTAAATGACGATGAAATGACAAAAATTTCAACAGCAATTCTTTTGAGGCGCCTTGAAAAAAATAATGAGAATCTCATCGGAAATATTTTTCTTGTAAAACATTTTAATCAGCTCGAGGATGCAAGAGAGATAAGCGCAAAAATAAATGCATCAAGCAGGCTTGGAGAACCTTATACATCTATACTTTATTGTTTGGAAGATGCAAAAGCAAAAAAGCAGGTTGAAAATTTGTATGCAAAATATAAACAGCTGATTATAAGTGGCTTGAATTTGATGGAAGAGATAGAACAAGTAAAAGGTGAAGGATACATAATCATAAATGCAAGATCTCAGATTCCAGATGTTATCATCAGCGTTATTGCAACAATCCTTTCAAAATCATCACTCTATGAAAATGGAACAATAATAATTGCAATGTCATATACAGATGATGAAAAGATAAAAGTTTCTGGAAGGACAGTCGGCGAGGGGCGGAGTGTTAGGGAAATTCTTGAGCGGATAATTCTTGATATTGGTGGAGATTTTGGCGGGCATAAGTATGCAGCAGGAGCAACATTCGATATCTCAAAAGAACAGGAATTCGTTGATAGAATAAAAAAGGATTTGGAAATTGAGCTTGTAAAAATATAA
>CAYXOE010000001.1:0-9197 GCA_964466855.1 Candidatus Woesearchaeota archaeon | reverse complement strand
GGAATTCGTTGATAGAATAAAAAAGGATTTGGAAATTGAGCTTGTAAAAATATAAGAAACCTTTAAAATCCGCTATTTTCTTGCTATTTCATGCTGGAAGAAGGAGATATTGTTTTATGCACTGTTGAGAGGATAGAAGGAACAAATGTATTTGTAATTATTGAGGGCAACGGTGAAGGAATTATTGTCACGAGTGAAATTGCAGCGGGAAGAATCAGAAATTTAAGAGATTATGTTGTGCCAAAAAAGAAAATCGTCTGCAAAGTACTGAGAGTTTCAGGCAACAGAATAGAATTATCATTGAGAAGAGTGACGCAAAAAGAGCAGAAAGAAATTCTTGAGCAATACAAGGCAGAAAGAAGTTACGTCAGCGTCATAAAATCTGTTCTTGGAGAAAAAGCAGATGCCGCAATAAATGAAATTTTGGAAAAAGAGAAATTATCAGATTTTCTTGAAAATGCAAAAATTGATTCGGCCAGATTGGAGGAGATTGTTGGAAAAGAAAATGCAAAAAAGATATTGGATATTACAGGGGTTCAAAAAACCAAAATTCATGCAATAAAAAGAGAAATCGTGATGAAATCGTTGAAGCCAAATGGCGCCGATTTGATAAGGGAAATTTTCATGGGAATAAAAAACATAAATGCAAAATATATTTCAGCAGGGCATTATTCCTTGACGGCAGAATCTTCTGACATAAAGGGTGCTGATACCTTGTTGCGCAAAATAATTTTCGAAATTGAAAAAAATGCAAAAAAACAAAACATGGAATTTGCTGTGATAGAAAAATGAGGCTTAAAAAATGCAAAACCTGCAATTCATATACACTGAAAGAAAAATGTGAAACATGCAAAAACAAAACATCTGATGCTCATTACAAATACATAAAAGTAAAATCAAATCAAAGTTAATTGCTTGTTCTTCAGCAAGACTTCTCCATAAACTCCATCATATCCCGGTTTGACTTCAAGTCTCCCGTCTCTCCCAAGCATAATCAACTCAATCAAATCATTGTTCAATTTTTCCGCTATCAAATCTTCCTTGCCCGCTTTCAGCAAAATATTGAATTCATTTTCAAATTTCAAAATCAGATTATTGTAAATTGTCCATGATTTATTTGAAGAAATTGATGTCTTATATGCAAAGGCAATCAGTTCATGCAAGGGAATTAATTTAAAAAATGGTTTAGAATTGTGTGGCAAAAATCCTTTCCTTTCTTTTGCAATCTCTTCAACTCTGTAATCGACGCCGATTGTTAATTTTTTATTGCAAATAGGGCAGATGCCATTCAGTTTTTTTGTCTCCTCTGGCGAACAGGAAAAATTGCAATTCCTGTGCCCATCATAATGATACTTCCCGTATTCTGGCGGAGTTTCAATTGTTCCTTTCAAGCCATGCCCTGTTTTTATGGCTTTCATTATATTTCCATAACTCAATTCATCAATTTCAAAAATAGTTGATTCCCTCCCTAATCTCCAGGGCCAGAAAGAATGTGCGTCGGAAAAACTTACCACATTTAAATTCTCCTTGAATCTCCACAACATCGATGGGTCAGCGCTCATGCCAGATTCAATCGCGTGAATATTTCTTGCTTCATCGCCAAAACATTCTTGCAGGGAATCAAAACCGGAATCGCTTCCATATAATCCAAACCAAGGCGTCATGCAGTGCGCAGGAATAATTTCAATTTTGTCATCAATTTGTTTCAAATCATGGACAAGTTTTTCGCCTGTAATTCCAAAAATTGGCCTGCCGTCATAATCCAGCCGTCCTTTGCTCCCCAGATAAGAAATTATTTTGTCAGCGGTTTCTGTGTTTGGCGCGAAAACAAGCAGGTGTATTGCTCTTCTTTTTTGCCCCTGAGAAAACATCAAGCTAATTTCTGTCTGCCACAAAAAAGGAAAATCAGTTTTGCTCCAGAGAATTCCTTTTTCATCTTCAACCAAATTTTCCTTTATTTCCTTGTTCCAAATTGGATGCTGAAAATCACCTGTTCCAAGAAGTTGAACGCCTTTCATCCGCGCATATTTTTCCAAATTTTCCAAATTGATATCCTTTGAAGTTGCCCGTGCAAACCTTGAATGAATCTGCAGGTCAGCAATTATTTCCATTATGCAAAATCCTCCTGGATCTTGTATCCACAGATTTCTTGTCGAGGACAGGGAAAAATTTCCTATTTTTCATATTTTAAATAACTCTATCGCTTTTTTTACTTCTTCCTTTATTCCTAAAATGCAATCATAATTATCAACCTCATTTTCGTTAACCCAAGCAAAATCAGTGAATCCACCTTTCTCAGGAATTACCTCGCCAGATTTATATTTTGCCGCAACTTTAATTAAAACAACAGGAATTTCGTCTGGTCTAACAAATGCGACGCTGTTAATGTAAAAAATTTCATTACTAACTTCTATTCCAGCTTCCTCTTTTAACTCCCTGACGAGCAAATCTTCAATAGCATTTTCAAAATCTATAACTTCACCATTCATTCTTGTTGGCTTATCTAAAGGTAAATCTTTCCATTCTAATTTTCCTCCGGGCACAGCATATTTTCCTGGATGGACTTTCTCTCTTTCATCTCTTTTCAGAATTAAGCATCTTCCATCTTCTTTACGAAAAACAACAACATTTACTACAAAATAAAAGAGTTTATCCTGTTTTGCATTATCAACGCTAATTCTTTTTGCAGGCATAAAATAACTTAAAAACCCAATCTTATATAATTTATTGCATTGCCCTTATGTCTGAAAGACAGAGGGGTGAACGAAGTGAGCCCTTATAGTTCAATGGATAGAACACAACCTTGCGGTGGGTAAGTTCACGGGAAAAATGTGAATGCTCAGAAAAGTTAAGAGAACTTGCAAATAGGTTGTAATCCAGGTTCGAATCCTGGTAGGGGTAATTGAGATTCAAATCATGCGGGCATAGATTTGATTGGTTGCAGGATAGAAAACCCGCAGAGGGTTTTCAGTTCAAATCATACGGGGCATTAATTACATTTCAAAAACTTCTTTCATCCTCAATTGAAAAATTCTGTCAAAATAAGCGCCGGGCTCTTTATGCAATCCTTCTTTTTCGCGTCGATAAACAGAAATAAAACATTTGCCATGAAGATTTGTTCCAGAATATCTTACCAAATCCTCGGGCGCATTAACCGTATGATGGCATTCCCCACATTCTACATTTTTCCCATGGTTTTTCATGTATTGTCTCGCATCATCAACATGAACGTGCAAAAACTCTTCATCAGACAATTGCATTAACTTTTCAATATCCAATACAGACATACCGCTGTTATCAGAAAAAACAAAATCATTTAATCTTTTTCTCATTATTCTCTCCAATTTTGTTTTGCAATTTTTTCTTCAGAAATTCAACAGCATTTACATTGAATAATATTGCAGCAGCATGGTCTTCATCATCTTCTAAATTAGAGAGCCATTGAACAAAATGCCTTGAGGCAGAAGATTTGAATCTCTCCATTTCTTCAATTGAATTAGCAAGCTCCCAATTTCGCAAACCATATTTGTCCGCGCCTCTTCTCAGAAGCATAGCCCATCTGTATAACATAGTGTCTTCATATTTCTGTCCTTGAGGAATAAGTAATTCAAATTTAGGTTTGTCTTTATCAGAATCCCTGCTCATTCCAGAAACAAAATCTTTTCTTTCACCAGAATCTTTGGTTAAGAATTCCATTTTTTATTAACCCTTTTTATTTTTCTTCATCCCTCACGCCGGCTTCTGTAACATAAAAAACACTTTCATTATCAGGTAGATTTGGGGAGTCAATTAATTTTGCAACTCTGCTTCCTTGCTTTCCTCTTCGCAAATACATTCTATAAGTTGAAGCATGCCCGACAATATTCCCGCCGATTGCAACTGTCGGATCGCCAAACATTTGCGCAGGGTTTGCCATCACCTGATTTGTAACATAAACAGCAAGGTTATGCTGCTCCGCAAGTTTCATCAAATTGTGAATATATCTGTTCAATTTTTGCTGCCTGTCTGCCAATTGCCCTCTTCCGGAATATTCGGCCCTGAAATGCGCTGTCAAGGAATCAATAATCATCAATTTTATCGGCTCGCCCTCCTTTATCATTTCTGAAATTCTGTCCAAAAGCAAAATCTGGTGGTCTGAATTGAAAGCTCGCGCAACTAAAATATTTTTTAAAACATTATCCGGATTTGCTCCGATGCCTTCGGCAATCTGCCTTATTCTTTGCGGCCTGAAAGTTCCTTCTGTATCAATGAAAACGCATTTCCCATTTGCGCCGCCTTTCTCAAGAGGCAATTGCACGTTAACAGCAAGAGTCAATCCCAGCTGCGTCTTTCCGCTTCCAAAAGCTCCGAACGCCTCTGTTATTGACCTGCTTTCAACGCCTTTTCCGCCCAGAAGCTGATCTAAATTTTTACTTCCTGTTGTAATATAAACCACAGAACCTCGTCTTTCTGCATATTCATCACCGCTAATAAATCCTAAATTAAGCATTTTCCTCGCAGCTTGAATTGCTTTCCGCGCAACAGCCGCGCTGATTCCAGAAACTTCTCCAAGTTCAGTCGGATTCATAACAGCCAAAGACATTAAATCATAAACACCGGCAGATTCAAGTTTTGCAGCAACAGCAGGGCCAATTCCAGGCAAGTCGGTTAACCCGGGCTCTTTGATTTCCTCTGTTTTTTTGGATTTTTTTTCTTCTTTTATTTCCTCTTCAGCCATAAAAAATAAAACTATAACCTCTTTATAAAGATTGTTTGGATTGCAGATATACAATTAGAATATATTCAAAATCTTCGTTGCAAACAAGAATAAGTCAATGATCAGGATTGAAATGAAAAGGGTCATATCAATTTTTCCGCCTGTTGTTAATTTGCCGGCATAAGTTTTCTTGAGGGGATGAAAAGGCCTTATTCCTTGAACAGTAAAACTGTCTGCAAAAAGATGCAAACTGTACCCTAAGAAAAATGGAAATGCGACAACAGGGATGAACAGGACAAAAAATATTGCCACCAAAAAAACAAAAGTAAAACTGTGCAAAAAACCCCTGTGTCCAAATAAAAATTGTATTGGCCTGAAAATTTTTCTTCTTCCAATAGATGACAATTCAGAATCAACATCAGGAAGAAGTGTCGCAATAAATGCAACAATTACAAAAACAATCTTGTTCTGCACAGCTGAAAAAAATATCAGGACAAAAAGCGCGGTTATTGCAAAATGTGTTCTTATTAGCATTATATTCCTTCGGAGGTTAGGAACCGCCAGGGTTCTTCTTTTCTAACTCTTGAATCAAACTGTCAAGATTTATCTCCTCTATTCTGTCCACTATAAGTTCAAGATTGTTAAAAAATTTATTGTTTCTCACATCTCCGGTAAAAAACATTTCTTTTCCGAGCAATGCCTGCCTTTGATTGAAAATTTCTTCTTCATTCCCATTTTCCCAGCCAGAAATCCCCAATTGTGAAAAATTGGCGGAAAAAACAACGGCGCGCAAAGTTTCTGTCCCATCGTCGAGAACAAGATTCAGCAAAGCTCGCTTTTCAGGGATTATTCTTCCGTGCTGCTCGCATGAAAAACCGTCAACATCTTGTATTGCTTTTTTTCTGCATTCAGGGCAAACCTCAAAGGCTCTCGGCCCAAATGATTGGACAATAAATGCTCGCAATTTTGCGTTATCTGAATTTTTCACTTCCACAATTTTTCTTTCCCTTGCTATTCGGTTTTCAACAACATTTTTTATTTCATCGTTTGTTAATTTGACATCTGAAAAACTTCCAAGATGAACTTCATTTCCCCTCATGCTCGCATTGCTTATTTCTATAACTTTTCCTTCTGCAATTTCATCATTTTCAACAAGTGCAATATGATTCACATCCCAAAAAACAACCTTGATGTTTGATGTTTCGTCGGCAATGACAAGATTTGCAACTTTTCCTTCTTTTCCATTTTTTATGAAAGTTCTGACAGGAAATCTGTTTATTACTTTTCCGACGACATTTACTTTTCTCATATTTGGCAAAAGCTCGTTTATTTTCAATTTTTCATTATCAAAAGAAATTCCAAGTTCAGAGGCAACAACCTGTGCAGCGCCTTCTTTGCTTATCAGCCCGGAAAGTTTTGCTCTCTTCGCTTCAACCCGCCTTTCTATTTCCTCTTTATCAAGGCCTGAAGATTTCGAAATTCTGTCTATGATATTATTATAATTTCCTAACATGAATAGCAGAGAAAATTTTATTTTTTAAGTATTTTGATGATTTTTGATTAATTTAATTAATAGGATTATATCTCTGGGGACGGTAGTGGGAAAACTTATAAATCAAATAAATTAGAGTAAATCATGGGAACAGCAGCTGTGAAGGTTAAAATAATGCCTGAATCTCCAATGTCAAATTTAAAGAGCATAAAGGAGAAAGCAGAAGAGATAATAAAAAAAGAAGGAGGCGGGGGCGCTAATTTTATTGAAGAGCCAATTGCATTTGGTTTGAAAGCAATTTTCGCCTCATTTGCATGGCCGGAAGAAAAAGGGCTTGATGAATTAGAAAAAAAATTAGGAAAAATTAAAGATGTTAAATCGGCAGAAGTCAGCGACATCCGGAGGGCTGTAGGATGAAAATTCAACGTGAAATAAAAAACTTCAGTTTCATATATCAGGCTAATAAATAAGATGAACTCCAATGAAGCAGAAAAAGTTAAGCGGCAACTTATCAACAATATAGAATCTTCTTTTCCAAAAGACAAGGCCGATATCTTGAAAAGACAGATAATGTCAATGGGTGATGAACAGCTTGCAAGTTTTCTTGAGAAAAGTGGGGCAGGTAGTCGGGGGGCGGACGACGGGAATGAATGCATTTTCTGCTCTATCGCATCAGGAAAAAGAGAAAGATTTGAAGTTGGAGAAAGTGATTCAGCTATTGCTGTTCTTGACATAAATCCCGCTTCAAAGGGGCATGTTCTCATAATTCCAAGAGAACACATCCCAGTAGACTCTTTCACTGCTGAAATAAAAAAATTTGCAGGAGAGATCGCAGACAAAATAAAAGAAAAATTAAATCCAAAAGATATTGAAATTTCTTCACAGGATTTCGGTGGGCATGGCATAATGAATCTTGTTCCTGTTTACACAGATGAAAGCATTAATTCAGATAGGCACGGTGCCACAAAAGAAAGCCTGAAGGAAATTGCAGACATTTTAATTAAAAAAAATTTAACGGAATATGAAAAAAAAGACGGGGCAGTGGGGCAGGTAGAGAAGAAAGCAAAAAAACCTAGGGTAGAAAAAATATCTTGGCTACCAAAAAGAATTCCATAATCCTGTATTAATGAGATAAAAATAAATTAGCAGCAGAAAACTGATTAAAAAAACAGGCCCGAATGCAACGCCTCTTTTTATAACGATAGATTTGTTTTTATTTCTCAAAAATTTAATGTCTGCTTCAGTCAGGCCGTTCCAGTTTGCTTTTATTGTTTTGTTTCCGACATTAATGTCCTTTTCAATCCAGTCGCCTTCCATTAAAAGTTTCGGGTTTGTTTTTTTCTTCATTGTCCCGTCGACAGCTTTTGTGAAAATATAGAGGACGGGAAGAATAAAAATAGCAATTCCAAAGTACAATAATGATTGATTAACGAAACCGCCAAGCACAATTATAATTCCTAAAATCATAATAATCAAATCGCCTTTAAATCTTAGGAACTTTAATTTACGCAGTTTTTTATATTCTATTTTAAATCTTTTGAAATTTTTAACGGCAAAATAAATGCTCGCGAAAATCCCGTAAATAGCGCCGGATGCCAAAAATAAAAACAAAAATGAAACAAAAATCTCCAAATTAGTGAAAATATTTCCCGACAACGGCAAAATTGTTCCAAGAGCAATCATTAATTTCATATCGCCGCCGGCAAACATTCTTCCGTAAAATAAAGCATTTCCAATCACAAAAAAGATTCCTAAACCAATAAGCCCCTGGAAGAAGAAATTAAAATTTCCTTCCGCAAATAGAGAATAAAAAAATCTGAATCCCAGTGCAAAAATGCCAAGAGAAAAAACAAGCCAGTTTGGAATGATGGTTGTCCTCACATCAGATATTGTTGCAAACAAAATCCAAATGAAACCGATCACTAAAAGAACAATCACCTCTATCATATCTAAAAATGTAAAATTATGTTTATATTTGTTTTCGCTTAATGGATTATTATTTTAAAAGACTTCTTTTGCTCCCGCCTTTTTTGTATGGATGCTTTTTCTTCTCACGCATTTTATTTCCTCTCTTGTTTCTTTTCTCGGGAAATGCATAATCTGACATTTTAGAATTATGAACAGTTGACACTGACTAATGTATTGCCGATTAAAGTTGCAACTGTCTTTCCAGTATTTGCCCCGCATTGGGCTTGCAAATCATCAGCTTTCTTAAACTGACTATTTGTATTATCTAAAAATACAATATTAGAGCAAGTAACAGAAGAACAAGAAGAAATTCCATATTGGCTATTCTGTGGCTGTGTTAAAAAGTTGCACGTCGCATTTTTAATGGTGGTTGCCCCGGAATTCAAATCAAATGTCCTCGAGCAAAAATCATATATGCTGTTTGTTGAACATGCAGCAGTGCATTGCGTCTGAATAATGTTAACATTATTCTGCGACGTGAATGGCAAAACTTTATTCCATCCGATTGTAAATCCAAGAACAAGAACAACCAAAACTATAACGCCTAAGATTATCAGAATTATCGTGCTTGTGCTCAACTCTTGTCCTCTTTTGTTCATGTTCAATTTAGGTATAAATTGTTTATAAAACTTTTTGTTATCAATGCTATTTACTTAAATCAACAATATATTTCACGGATATTATTCCTTTTTGCTCTGTATTCAAAATTAATTGATTTCCATTCAATTGTGCGCCGATATTTGCAGCCGCTTCTTGCGGTGTTAATCCGGAATTTATGTAGAAATAATAATTCTCAACACTTGCTGTTAAATTCTCAAAAATTTCCATATTAACCGAGTTTCTGCTGTTATATCCGCTAAACAATAAGAAACTAATAATAGCTAATGAAGAAACCCCAAATACCCCGATTACTAAAATAGTTATCGATATGTCTCCCCTCTTGTTTTTTAATGGGAGTACGGAATTTTGATTTGATTGTTTTAGCATTTTATCAATAGGTGTGGAACCTTTGGTTTTCCGACTTCCTGTCGGGTGCAGGAG